>CAIXLU010000176.1 GCA_903920315.1 uncultured Oscillochloris sp. | reverse complement strand
CGGTAGAGACGCCCCGGTGGGGCGTCTGTCTCTACCGCGTATGCACAAAATAGGTCATCCCCTCGTCCGCGTAGCGCTGCTCCCACACCTGCGGACGCGCCTGCGCGTACTCTACCAGCGACTCCTGGTTCTTGTTGCTCAACAGCAATCCATCAATATCGTACTTCACCAGCAACTCATCTGCCCGTATGCCGCCCGAGAGTCGCTGGTAATCTAGCCACTGCTCCAGCGGGTAGAGCTCGATCCGTGGATCGGCCCAGACCTTTTGGCGCGGATCGGCCCAGATCAGGTAACTGCCGTAGCCCATTTCGTGGAAGAGCCGCGCTGGCCGCTGCGATTCTGCCTTCAAAAAATCCACGGCGGCGATAGGCGTATCGGGCGAAAAGATGCTGCCTACCTCGGGCGGCAGCCCGAGGGTCGGCTTGACCCAGGGCAGGGCCAGCAGTAGCAGCAGGCCAATCACTCCTGCCAAGGCCGCATTGATCGGCATCGCACCCTGGAAGGACGGCCCCTTGCCACGCGGGAACCAGCTTGTGAGTTGATCTACCAGCAGCGGCGTGGCCACGGCGATAAACCAGATATTATTGCGCACCGCCCCCAGCGCCAGCCAGAAGAAGGCTCCAGCCACCAGCATCCCCACCGGGTCGGGCCGACGCGGCGCGTAGGATAGCAGCACCACCCCAATAATCACAAAGCTGAAGAAGATCGCCCCACCCACCCCGCGCACCGTCTGCGGCGCCCATTCCGTCACCAGTTGGGTTACTGCCGAACTGCCCAGCAGATTGCGCACATAGCCGAGTACCTGGAATCCGCCAGGATTGATCAGCCATGCCACGCCAGTGAGTGCCCCAGCCAGGAAAAGCTGGCGCAGCGGCGGGCGATCCGGCGGCGGCGGCGTGTGTCGGTCGGCTACAAAGCGGCGCAGCCCCTCGCCCACAAACGTCAGCCCAATCAGCGCCCCACCCAGCACAAACGATCCGTGCAGGTTCACCCAGATCACGCCCAGCGCTGGCAGAATCCATAGTTGATATGGCAATAGTGCCGATACACTTTTCCCCGTCCTCCTGCCTCCTGCCTCCTGCCCCCCGCCCCCTGCCCCCTGCCCCCCGCCCCCTGCCCCCTGCCCCCCTCCTCCTGCCTCCTGCCTCCTGCCTCCTGCCCACCCATCCAGCACATACAGGTAGGCCACAAACAGCGGCAGCGCGTAGGTCTGTGGGCGCACGATCCAGTTATCGAACGAGGCCGGCATTGTCGCCATCAGCAGGAAGGCCACGCTTAGGCGTAGCCGATCCGTGCGGCGCAGGCAGAGCCGCAGCAGCAGGCCGTAGGTGCCTGCCAGCAACACGGCCTGGGCCACGATCACCAGGGCCACGCCGCCGAATTGGTAGAGTTCGTACATCAGCAGTTGACCTAACCAGCTCTGGTTGTAGAATGGCTCGCCCGCCCGCGTGTACGAAAAACTGTCCACCGTCGGGATCTGCCCGCTCGCCACAATCAGCCGACCCGTGGCCATATGCCACCAGAAATCGTTTGGCGGAATCGGTGTCAGCAGGGAGCGTAGGGCGATGAAGGCCAGCGCCGCGAAGATCCAGACGTGGTCGAGGGTCATGCCCGCGCTGCGTTTTGCTGGGAAGTTCACTGATTGCTCCGAACAGACGCCCCGGCGGGGCGTCAGACGCCCCAGCGGGGCGTCTCTACCGTCTCCGCCAAATCTCGCTTGTCCCGGCGCGGAAGCTGCGCACCCAAAGGGCCGAGTCGTCCAGAGTGACAGCCAACCCACTCTGAAGTCCTCGATCCAGCAGTACGCAGGCTACCTCGTAGCGATCAAGATACGGCAGTGCATCCTGCCCCCGACTGATCGCCGCGTAATCGTGCCAGAGCTGTAACGGATACATCTCCACTCGCGGGTCAATAAAACTCTGCGCCGCTGGGTAAAGCGCCCAGGCCATGTATGAACCGTAGCCCATCTCATTAAAGATCGGCCCTGGGCATGGATTGGCTCGCAGTTCGTCCACGGCGGCCACGGGAGTGTCGGCGCTGAAGAGCTGTGGCGCTCCTGGCAGATCAGTGAAGATTGCCTGGTAGGGTGCGGGCAAGGGCAGCAACGGCTTCAGCCAGGGTTGGAGGACAACAACAACAGCGATCAACAGCAGTGCCGGTAACAGGTTCGCCGTGCTGCCGCCACCTTTGCGCGGCGACAGCGGGCCAGCAGTGCTGAAGACAATCCTCGGCAAGGCAAGGGACTGAGCCACCAGCGGCATGGCCGCCAAGCCAAACCAGACCACCGAACGTGCGCCGGTGAACGCTTGCCAGGCAAGGCCGCAGGCGAGAAGCACATCGGTGATCGTCGGGCGGCGACGGGCTAGGGCGAAGGATGCCAGCAGAACCAACACGCCGATGAAGAACATGCCCCCGGCCAGCGTACTCGGGTCGGGTGGCTGCCATTCGTTGATCAGACCCTGGATGGCTTGATCACCCAAGAGATTGCCCACATAGCCAAAGACGCCGACACCGAGCGGGTTCACCAGTGTCGCCACAACCATGCCCGCGACAGCCACATAGAGCCAACGTAACTGCGCCCAGCCCAGGGCACGTGGTTGGTGCAACAGACGCCGTAGTGTTTCACCAACCACATAAGCTCCCGCAACCAGCAACCCCAGCACAAAGGCACCGTGGGCATTGACCCAGAATACCATGAGCAACGGCAGGGCTATCAGCCAGCGCGGACGGACACGACCTGCCGCGTAGCCGCTCAGGATCATCAGCGTAGCCATAAAGGGCAGCCACGACCAGTTCTGGGTGCGGGCGTTCAGATTGTTGATCGTCATCGCGGCGGCGAGCATGGCTGCCAGTGCGCCCAGTCGCCACGAGTCGCTGCGCAGACGGGACTCCCAGGCGACCAGCGCAAAGGCCGCCGCGCCGAGCATGTTGCGGGCGAAGATCGTCATCGGCAGTCCACCGATACGGAAGAGGGAGTAGAAGAGCCACTCGCCTAGCCAGCTCTGGTAGGTGTACGGGTGATTGGCGGGGAGCGTCCACGCGAAGAGGTTTGTGGTAGGAATTCCGCTGCTGGCGACGATCTCACCAGCCTTCAGGTGCCACCAGAAATCGTTTGGCGCAGTGGGTGCCAAGCTGATGAATCCGCCAATCACGCTTAGCGCAAAAATGGCCCAGAGGTGGTCGAGGCGGAGCCCGGCACGCGGCGGACGGGAGTTGGTCATAGACTCCCTTCTTCCCAGACTGTTCGAGACGAATCCGCGACAGCGTGCGGATCGCCGTACCCGGCTATAATAACATGGCGACGAGACAGTCGCTCCCTCGGACGCGTAGGTGCGCGGCCCGCTATCGTCGGCAAGGAGACGCTCAATGACCACCCCAGCGCAGCAGGATATGTATCCACGCATTGGAGGGGTGCCGGTTAATGGTCCTGACTGCACCGTGATCGTCCCCACCTATAACGAGGCCGACAACATTGGACAACTCATCCCGCAGATCCTCGCCTTCCCGCGCTGTCGCGTCCTTGTGGTGGATGATGGCTCACCTGATGGAACCGGTACCCTGGTGGAGCGCATGTCCCGCGAGGAGCCGCGCATTGGGCTGCTCGCTCGACCCGGCAAGCTGGGCCTGGGTACCGCGTACATCGCCGGTTTCCGCCGTGCGCTGGCCGAGGGTGCCCAGCTTATTGTCGAGATGGACGCCGATTTCTCCCACGACCCGCGCTACCTCCCGGCACTGATCGCCGCTACCAGCACCTACGATCTCGTCCTGGGTTCACGCTACGTGCGCGGCGGCGGCACCACCGACTGGGGGTTCAGTCGTAAACTGATCAGCCGTGGCGGCAACCTCTACGCCGGGATGATCCTGGGATTGCCCGTGGCCGACAGTACCGGCGGGTTTCGCTGCTACCGGCGTAGCCTGCTTGAGACAATCAACCTGGGAGCCGTGCGTTCCAACGGTTACGCCTTCCAGGTCGAGATGGTCTACCGCGCACGTGCTGCCGGTGCCCGCATCGGCGAGGTGCCGATTATTTTCCCCGACCGGCGCGTCGGCAAGTCGAAGATGTCGCGTCGAATTGTGCTTGAGGCGCTTGTGAATGTCTGGCGGCTGAGGTTTGGGCTGATCTAGCCCGCCTGCCTATTGCGGCATAGCCGTGCCGATCATATAATGGCGTCAGTGATTGATACTGGCCCATAGGTTAGGCTATCAGAGGGGTGTAACGTGGCAGGCGACGACCTCATACAGAAGATCGAGCGGGTTCGCGATTCCTACCGCGAGGATCAGGATCGGACCCGCCGCGAAATCAGCGAGGTGGAGGTTCTGGTGCGCCAGGGGAGCGGCGAGGTGGAGAAACTCGGCCAGCGCGAGCTCTCGGTCTCGAACCGCGTGCGCGACCTGGAGGTCAACCTCGATAAGTACAGCAAAGAAGAGATTAAGAACTTCTTTGCCGCCGCCCAAGAGGTGCAGATGCGCCTCCAGATTATGCGTGCCCAATTGGAGCAGGTGCAGGCTCGCCGCGACACGCTCAAGACTCGCCAGAACCAACTCAGCGAGATTGTGGAACTGCTCGATGATGTCGCCAAATCCATGAGCAGCGGTGGTGGCGCGAGTCGCAACAACGACGACAGCGAAGGCCCCGATACCGCGACGATGATCGCCAATATCATCCAGTCTCAGGAGAACGAGCGCCTACGTATATCCCTTCAGATGCACGATGGCCCAGCCCAGTCAATGAGCAATCTGGTGCTGCGCGCCGAAATCTGCCAGCGCCTGATTGACCGCGACCTTGACCAAGCTCGCTCAGAACTGATCGGGCTGAAGACCGCGATCAATACGACGCTCCAGGATACCCGTCGCTTTATCTTCGACCTGCGACCGATGACACTAGATGATCTTGGACTGGTGCCGACCTTGCGCCGCTACACGACGCAACTGGGGGAGAAGAACAGCCTGGAGATCAACCTGATGATCCAGAACCTGGATCAGCGCCTGCCTAGTCACTACGAAGTGACGATCTTCCGCTTTATCCAGGAAGCCCTCAACAACGTCATCCGCCACGCGAATGCTAAGCAGGTGCGCTTGCTCCTTGATGTGACCGACAATACCCTCCAACTCCTGATCGAGGACGATGGCAGCGGATTCCATGTGAATGATGTGCTAACCAACGCCAATGCCCGTAAGAATATGGGCGTCGCTGGCATGCGCCAGCAAGTTGAGGCGCTGCTGCGTGGTGAGTTTGGCATCGAAAGCGCGATTGGTCGCGGTACCCGTATCGCAGCCACTATCCCCATGCCCTGATTGCCTACTCACTTGGTACTTGCTGCTATTGGTACTTTGAGGCTATTGTGAATAACAGAAATGAGGAGTATACTGCCTTTTGTAGAGAACATCTACACAACCAAACGTCTACGAAGGGAGGGAGGTGACTGATATGCTTCGCAGCTTTTTCGCTAAGGAAGAGGGCCAGGGCCTCGTGGAGTACGCGCTCATTCTGGTACTCATCGCCATCGTGGTCATCGGCATCCTAACGCTTTTGGGCGGTAAGGTCAGCCAGGTTTTCAGCAGCATCAATAGTGGTCTGAAGGTCTAGTTCCCGCTATCATTACATTGGGTTTCCGGCGCGCTCCGCTTATTTGCGGGGCGCGTCTTTTTTTGTGTTGCCACAACGGGCGGTGCTACAATGGGGGCGATTATCTACAAGAAGGAGCCCCTGTGGTTGACTATTCGCGGAAGTGGTGGGCGCTAACTGCTGTGGGCAGCGGTACCCTACTCTCGACAATTGATGGCTCGATTGTCAATATCTCCCTCAATACCCTTGTCGCCGCCTTTGACAGTAATCTCAACGTTGTCGAGTGGGTGGTCCTCTCCTACTTGCTCACCATCACCTGCATGCTGCTGCTGATGGGTCGCCTCGGGGATATGTTTGGCAAACGGCGGGTCTATGTGGCCGGCTTTGTCATTTTCACCCTAGCCTCGGCGCTCTGCGGTATCTCACCCAACATCGGTACGCTGATTGGATTCCGGGTGGTGCAGGCGGTCGGAGCGGCGATGATTCAGTCAACGGGGTCGGCTCTGCTGGTAACGGCATTTCCGCCGAATGAGCGCGGCACCGCCCTGGGTGCCTCTGGCTCGTTTGTGGCCCTGGGAATTTTGGTTGGGCCAGCTCTCGGCGGTGTGCTGCTACGCTATGTGGGCTGGGAATCGATCTTTTACGTGAATGTGCCGGTGGGAATCATGGGTATTTGGCTCTCCTTGCGCTATCTGGTCTCGGACGCAAAATCGGCGCGCGGGCAGATTTTTGATGTGGGCGGGGCGCTGCTTATGATGGCCTCGATCTTCGGGCTATTGCTGGCGCTTACTGAGGGACCGAACTGGGGCTGGGGCGATAGTCGGGTGCTGATGCTGGTTAGCCTGTTTGCCGTAGCCGGGGCGGGATTCATTGCCTGGGAGCTACATTTTCCACAGCCGATGATCAATCTGCGCATCTTTCGCAATGCCGCCTTCTCACTGAACCTGCTGGCTGGTTTTATCATGTTTGTCGGGATGGCCTTCAATCTGCTGCTCACTCCACTTTTCTTTCAGCTTGTCTATAAGTACGAGCTTCAGCAGGCCGGGTTGCTCTTGATGGCCCTGCCGTTGACCCTCTCGCTCACATCGCCAATCAGCGGGAGGCTTTCAGATAGGGTTGGCGCACGGGTGCTGACGATTGGCGGCCTCGTGTGTGTGGCTATCGGGTTAGGTGGCATGAGCATGACCAGCGTTGATACGCCGGTGATCCAGATGATCGTCTTTCTGCTGGTGGTTGGGGCGGGCATTGGCCTCTTCCAGAGCCCGAACAATAGTACCGTGTTCGGCAGTGCCCCACCCGAGGTCCTCGGTGTGGCCGGCGGGCTACTGGCCGTGATGCGGAACCTCGGGCAGACGGCGGGGATCGCGATTGCGGGGGCGGTGTGGGCATCGCAGGTGATCGCCCTGAACGGCGGGCCAATCGAGCCGATCACCGCTGCCTCTCCGGCGATCCTGGCTGGCGGCTTCGATATGGCGATGCGTGTAGCGGCGGTGCTGACCATCCTGGCTATCTTGCCCTCACTGGCCGGCGGGCGGGCCATCAACCGACGGGCGGTGCCGGTTCGCCCCACGGCCGATTAAATCCGATTAAATGGAGGGGCGGCTCGCGAGCCGCCCCTACGCTTGCGCCTACGCCGATCTGCTGGTAGCATGCCGCCGCTATGCACGATACGATACGTCCTGTGAGCATCATTGCCCGCGCCCTGCTGATCGGCATGATCCTGCTGGTGTCTGCGCTGCTGCTTGTGGCCTGCACCGGCAGCCCCGCCCTTGATGCGGTCACGGCGAGTTCCCGCAACTTCGCCCCGTCTGAGACGGATCAGCCTCTGACGATTAGCTATGTGGTTGGGCGTGACGCCACGATAGATGTCTATCTGCTCGATGCGTCTCACACACGCTACAACCTGCGGATCGGCCAGCCACGTAGCGCCAGCACCGACCCGTATGTGCTGCGCTTTGACGGTACAGTACCCACGAACGACCCGGTGCTGCTGCGTCGGCTGCTGCCCCCTGGCGACTATACGCTGGTGGTGGCCGCTCAGGTGAATGGGGGTTCTCCCGAGGATCGCCGGGTGCCGCTGACGATCACCGGGAACGAGTTGCCTATTCCCGATGTCCAGAATCTGCTGGTCTCCCCACCAACGATCTCGCCCAACGCAGATGCGGTGAACGATGTCACCGAGATGACCTACCGCCTACCGGTGAGCGCCACGGTGAACATTGACATTAGTGCGCCCGGCGGCGAGACGATTCCGGTGGTGACACGCGATGAGGAGGGGCCGTACGAGCAGCACCACGTTTGGAACGGCAAGCGACCAAACGGTTCGCTGCTGCCGTCGGGCGTGTATACCTATACGGTGCAGGCCGAAGACAATTATGGCAACCTCGTGCGGCGTCAGGGCCAGATCACGCTGGAGGATGTCGGGCAACCGGAGGCGCGGATTGTTTATGCCAGCATTGCGCCGCAGCAGGTGATGCTGGGTGGGGTGATCACGGTGACGGTTCGGGTGCGCAATACGGGCACGGTGCCTATTCGTACCTACGGTCCGGCCAGCGATTTTCAGTACAGCACCGATCAGGTTTTCTCGTCGGTGGCCGACGGGCGCTATGCGGCTCAGGCCGGCGGATTCTGGCGAATTGGGCTTGATTGGGACGCCAACAGCGGCGGCGGCCCCAAACGTTACCCCTTCCGCTGGGCGCTCTCGCAGAAGCCGCCTGAGCAGTGGAAGATCCCCGGCGTGGAGGATTGGCTGATGCCCGACGAAGAGGTTGAGATCACCGGGCAGGTGCAGATCCTCCAGCGCGAGACGAAAATGGGCTTTTATGTTGGCCTGATCCAAGACGGGGTCGGCTTCTTTCAGGATCGCAGCGCACGAACCATTGTGGAGGTGGGCTTCTAGGAGCAGCGGTCTGCTACAATAACGATACGTCCCCCCGCATTCACTCCGCCATAGATCAGGAGGTTTGACGTGTCGTTGCAGATCGTCGCGATCAGCGGCCCGCTGACGGGCCGTACATTTCCCCTGAGCAACACGCCCCTCAGTTTGGGGCGGACGCCCGACAATACGGTTGTGATCGCCAGTGCCCTGGCTTCGCGCCGCCATGCCGAGCTGCGCTACGAGGGCAATGGCTACGTCCTGTATGATTTGGGCAGTTCCAATGGCACCTCGGTAAATGGCCAGCGGGTGCAAACGGCGCGTCTGAATCCCGGCGACGTGATCACAATTGGTGATGAGTCGTTCCGCTTTGACGCACCGGCGATGGACAAGACATTACTGGCGAGCGGTACCCCCCCGCCATCAGCCTTTGGTGTCCAAACTCCGCTGCCGCCCGTTGTTTCTGCCCCCGGCTACGGATTGCCACATCCCGCCATGTCCGCATCATCCCGCCCCACCTCGCGCAAGCCGGTTATGATCGTCGTTGGCCTGCTGCTGGCCTGTGCGGTCGTCGCTGGCCTGGGTGGTGGTGCCCTACTGATTACCCGCATGTCTAGCGGTGGTCTACCCCTGATTACAACCAGCACTACCGGGGGCCAGGGAGTAACCGCCCCGGTGCCCACTCGCGTTCCTGCTACGGGCCAGGACGCCGCCTGGACGGTGATGGTCTACCTGGATGGCGACAACAATCTGGAGGCTGACGCCCTGACCGACTTTGCGGAGATGGCCAAGGTCGGGTCGAGTGACACCATCAAGATTGTTGTCCAGCTCGACCGGGTGACCTCACGCGAGTCGTGGGATGATACGTCGGCAGGAGACTGGGAGACCACAAAGCGTTTCCTGGTGGGCAAGGATATGCGGCCCACGCCAGAGAACGCGCTGGACGATCTTGGCGAACAGAATATGGGCGACCCGACCGTGCTGGCCAATTTTGTGGAGTGGGGGGTGACGAACTACCCTGCTCAGCGTTACGCCCTGATTATCTGGGATCACGGCGGTTCGTGGCTAGGGCTTGCCAGTGATGACACCAATGACGATCAGCTAAACCTGCCAGAACTAAGCTCGGCCTTGGAGACAGCCCGCCAGAAGACGGGATTCGGCACCCTCGATCTGATCGGCTTCGACGCATGCATGATGGCGCAGTTGGACGTACTGATGGCGATTGAACCCTACGGGCAGGTGGCGGTGGCCTCGGCAGAACTGGAGCCAAGCCAGGGCTGGGCCTGGGATAAGTGGCTGGGCACCCTGGCCACAAATCCGTCTCAGGACGCGCTGACAATCGCGCCAGAGATCGTAAAAACCTACATCGAGTCGTACCAGTTTGTTGACGAGAATGACGTGACGCTTTCAGCCTTCGATCTAAGCAAGTTGCCCGCGCTGACTCAGCAGGTAGATCGGCTGGCGAAGGCGATGCTCGCGGATATGAGCGGATCGTACACCGCGATCGGCCAGGCTCGCTCATATGTGGATGTTTACGCGCCCTCGTACTCTGAGGAGTTTAACGCCGTAGATTTGGGACAGTTCGCCGAGTTGCTGCCCGAGCAGGGGGCAAAGGGCGAGGTGGCGTCGGCGGCGGTGGATCTCGGCAGCGCACTGACGCAGGCCCGCATTGCCAATGGCACCGGGAGCTATCACGCAAAGGTGAGCGGCCTCTCGATCTACTTTCCGCAACTGGCTGAGCTGTATGTAGACGCCTACGAGCGCGGATCACCGCTGCCGCGAGCCACCAAATGGGCCGACTTTCTGAAGGGCTACCACGGGGCGGGAAATACGGCGATAACGACGCCAACGATCAGCAACCTGCGGATTGACCGTGCCAGTGTAAGTACGAACGCGCCGGTGACATTGAGTGGATCACTTAGCGGCAGCGATATTGCCTACGTCTTTTCCTTCATCGGCATCCCCAACGCCAGCCGCGACACGGTGGATCTGATTTATGTGGACTTTGTCTACCCGCCGGGGGCGGGGCCGGGCAGTGACGCACCGACATGGCCTAACGGCACGTTTAATCTGGGCCTCAACTGGGACGCGACCAACTGGTACCTGAGCAACGGCCAGGATCAGATCGAGGCGTTGCTGGGGCCGGTAAAGTATGGCAGCAGTTCTTACGGCGTGGAGGGCGTCTACACCTCGCAGGCCACCGGCGAGCAGATTGACGCTGGACTGATCTTCAGCGTGAGCGGCGATCACGGCACGCTGGCCCGAATTTGGGGCTTCCCAAAATCTGCGGGCAAGCAAGAGGCGCAACCTTACGAGCTAAACCCCGCGCCGGGTGACACCTTCACCGCCAGCACGCGCAGCTACACCGATAATGGTAGTAGCCTGAAACCGGCCCGTGTGAAGGGTCAGACGATCACGTTTGGCACGACACCGCTGACGGCGAGCTATGGGCCAACCGTAAGTGGTGACTATGTGATGGGCTTCCTGGTGCGCGACATCGCCGGGAACTACAGCTATGACTACGTTGATGTGACGGTGAAAAATCCGTAGCATACGAGATTCGTGAGGTAGCGATGACCTTCCGCGATATGCTGGGAACGGCCCTAGAGAATCTTGGTCGGCGCAAGGTGCGTACCGTGCTGACATCCACCGGCGTGATCGTCGGCATTCTCACGATTGTGACGATGGTGTCGCTGGGTGTGGGGGTGCAGACGGAGATACGGGCGCAGTTTGCGGCTCTAGGGCTAGAGAACCTGTTTGTACGACCGGGCGAGCAGGGCGAACAGAGTTTCTTCACCCGCTACGCCAGTCCGCAGCGCGATCACCCAATCACTCCAGCGGTAATCGCGGGCTGGCGACAGTTGCCGGATGTGATGGACGTAACGCCAGTGATCGAACTGACCGGGGTGGCGAGTTCGCTAGAACTACCGGGCGGCACGCTCACACTGGTTCGTATTGTTGGCCCACGGATCTTCACGCCGAATCCGTTCCAGCGGGCGGCGACGGCGGTAGCGGGGACGATTACGCTTTCGGTTGACGGGCGCGGCGACATGGTGCTGGGCAAAGGAGCGTTGCCGAAGGGCGTAACGCCAGAGGACGTGGTTGGCAAGCGGATGAACATTGTCCTGCGCAGCCCACGTGGCGAGAGCCAGCCGTTTCCCTTGACAGTAGTAGGCGTGAGCGACAGTAGCGACCCGGAGGCCCAGGTGTTGCCCGCAGACATGGCCGACATGAAATCCTGGTGGTTCAACACGCCAAACTACCTGGACGCGCAGGGCTACGATACGGCGGTAGTGCGGGCGCGTGACGTAAGCAGTGCGGCGCAACTGCTAGGCACGTTCCGCGAGGCAGGCTTTCGGGTGCAATCACTTGAACTGATCCTGGATGCAGCAAACAAGGTGTTCGTGCTGATCAACGTGATGCTCTCGTCAATCGGCGGGCTGGCCCTATTTGTGGCCAGCCTGGGGATCGTCAACACCATGATTATGGCGATCTACGAACGCACGCGGGAGATTGGCACCCTGAAGGCGATTGGAGCCTCGCGGGGGGATATTCGCAACATGTTCATGATCGAGGCCGGACTGATCGGTACCCTCGGCGGGGTGGTCGGGATCATCGGTGGCTGGCTGCTCGGCATCCTGCTGAACCAGGTGATCTCCTGGTACATCCAGCAAGAGAAACTGCCCGTCCAGGCAACCTTCTTCGTAACGCCGTGGTGGCTGGCCTTGGCGGCTCTGGGCTTCGCGGCCCTGGTGGGCGTGGTGGCGGGGCTTTACCCGGCAGCGCGGGCTGCACGGCTCGATCCGCTGGTGGCACTGCGGTACGAGTGAACAGGGAACATTTGGTGGCTGACCACCGGCCACTGACCACTGAATATCCGTCTACGTGTAGAAAAAAGAGTAGACGCATAGTTTGACGGTCTGTGTTACGGATGCTATGATGCCGCGCAGCCACCCCTTCTGTGTCTAAAAAAGGGCAGGACTGCGTCATGGATCAAGAACAGGTTATTGCCTTCCGCGAGATTTACTGGAACATCAACCCCGCCGTTGGTCCGATTTTCCTCTACGGACTCGTGATTCTCACCAGCATCGTGACGACCTGGGGGCTCCTGCGCGATATCGCCCGCTGGCGGAAGGGTCGCCCTGAGGCACGGATTAGCCAGATTCCGGCCCGCATCACCGAGTTCCTCGTCCAGCTCTTCGGCCAGAAGAAGGTGCTACGCGACCGGCGACCCGGCTCGATGCACGCCCTGATCTTCTTCGGCTTTCTGACTCTCTTCATCGGCACCGACGTGGTCGCCATTGAGGAAGATTTCACCGTGCCAATGATGGGCGAGCATCTTGGCAAGATTCTTGTCGGCACCTTCTACCAGAGCTACGAACTGATCCTCGATACCCTCGGTCTGGTTTTTGTGGTGGGTCTGATCTGGGCAACATGGCGGCGCTACCGCACCCGTCCCGACCGGCTCGATAACCGGGGCACCGACGGCTGGGTGCTGGGCGTGCTGCTCTTCCTGGGCTGTGGCGGATTCCTGATCGAGGGTCTGCGCATCGCCAACCAGGAGATCGGCGGCATGGCCGTCTATGGGCAGAGCTGGGCGCGCATGGCCTATGTTGGCTTTGGCCTAGCCACCATTTTCCGGGCGATTGGCCTGGGCGACGGCAGTTCCGCCGCGCTGGTGATCCACCCGCTGCTCTGGTTCACCCACGCCACGGCGACCTTCGCCTTCATCGGCACCCTGCCCTTTAGCAAGTTCCGCCACATTTTCTACACGCCGCTGAACATTTTCTTCCGCGACCTGACGCCCGTGGGTGCCCTCGACACCATCCCCGACATGGAGGCTGAGATCGAGAAAGACGAGCCGCGCCTAGGCGTGGCCACCCTGGGCGACCTGACCTGGAAGCGGCGCATGGATCTGGACGCCTGTATGCGCTGCGGGCGATGCCAGAGCGTCTGTCCGGCCCACGCCAGCGGCGCGCCGCTCTCGCCAAAGTACATTATCTCGAAGCTGGCCGATCTCCAGCGCTCCGAGCCGATCCATTTTAAAGATGGCTCGCTAAAGCCGTTGGCTGAACTGACACTGGTCGGGGATGCTGTGCGCGACATCGAGACTCTGCCGCTCTACGGCAATCTGTTCAGCGAACACGAGTTGTGGGCCTGCACCACCTGTAACGCCTGTGTCCACGAGTGTCCCGCGATGATCGAACATGTAGACGACATTGTGGACATGCGCCGCAATCTGACGATGATCGCCAGCGATGTGCCCCAGGGCGTCAAGCGCGTCCTTGAGGGCATCGAGCGCCAGGGCAACCCCTGGAGGCTGCCCGTCCGCGAGCGCAGCGCCTGGGCGGACGGCCTTGAGGTGCCGACCATGGCCGAGAAGGAGCAGGTAGACGTCCTCTACTGGGTCGGCTGCGCACCCAGTTACGACGAGCGCTCGAAGAAAGTGGCCCGTGCCATGGTGCAGATCTTCCGGGCGGCTGGCGTAGATTTCGCCATCCTCGGCGAGGAAGAGACGTGTACCGGTGATGCGGCCCGGCGCATGGGCGAGGAGATGCTCTTCCAGGCCCAGGCTCAGCAGAACATCGAGACCATGAAGCAGTATAAGTTCAAGCAGATCGTCACCACCTGCCCACACTGCTTCAACACGATCAAGAACGAGTACCCGCAACTCGGCGGCGGGGCTGGTGTTGACTTTGAGATGGTTCACCACACCGACTTTATTGCGAGCCTGATCGGCGCGGGCAAGATCACGCCGGTACGACCACTGAACGAGACAGTGGCCTACCACGATCCCTGCTACATCGGGCGCTACAACGACATTTACGAGACGCCGCGCACGGCCCTGCAATCCATCCCCGGCCTGACGCTGGTGGAGGCTCCGGAGCGCAACCGCGAGCGGGCCATGTGTTGCGGCGGCGGCGGCGGAAATGTGTGGTTGGAAGGTGAGGGTGAGCGGGATATTAACGCGATCCGGCTGGATCAACTGACCAAGAACGAGCCAACCACCCTGGCCCTCTCATGCCCGTTCTGCATGGTGATGTTCGACGACGCAGCCAAGAACTCGGGCCGTGACGAGACTCTAAAGCGGCGCGACATCGCCGAGATCGTACTCGAGTCGCTGGCACCGTGATCTGATTGTGGATTGTAGATTGTGGATTGTGGATTGCGCTTAATGTGCAATCTGCAATCTGCAAAAAATTTGTTAGACATGGTTCAATCCAGCTTTACAGTTTGGGCTGCGCATCCTTCAACTTCCAGTCCGCCATCGGCAGGCTGGAAGCCTGCACGACGAACTGTAAACCTGAGACCTTGTCTAAGGAATGACCCATGGGCTTCCTATTTGACGGACTCGACGCTGAACAGTACGACCGCAGCTATCGCGACGGCGATCTGGTGCGGCGCATCTTGGGCTACTTTCGGCTACAGGCCCGCAAAATGGGCATCGCTGCCCTGATGATTACCAGCGCCGCCCTGCTCGATGCCGGTATCCCGATCTTTATTGCACGCAGCATTGATACCCTGCGCAGCGACACGACCATAGAACGGATCACCCTGACCGCCCTGGCCTTGGCTGCACTGGGCGCGACCTCCTGGCTCTTTAACCTCGTGCGCCAGACCCTGGCATCCCAGGCGGTGGGCGACGTGGTGCTGAAGATGCGCGAGGACGCCTGCGACTCGGTACTGCGCCGCGATATGTCGTTCTACGACCAGTTCGCGTCGGGCAAGATCGTCAGCCGGGTTACCTCGGATAGTGCGGCCTTCTCGCAGGTGATGAACCTCTCGATGGAGTTGCTCAGCCGTTTGCTGCTGGTGTTCGCCTTAATTGGCTTCCTGGCGACGGTAAGCCTCAAGCTGACCGGCATCCTGGTGGCGCTGGCCCCCTTCATCATTGGCGCGGCCCTGGCGTTTCGGGTCATCGCCCGCCACACCATTACCGCCTCGCGGCGCATGAACGCCGAGGTGAGCGGCCACATCCAAGAGACGGTGAGCGGCATCGGTGTGGCCAAAACCTTCCGCCAGGAGCCTGCGATCTACGCCGAATTCCTCACGGTGAACGGCCAGTCGTTGCGGGTGAACCAACGCACGCGCTATGTTTTTAGCAGTATCTTCCCGGTTCTAAACATCATCGCCGGCATTGGCACGACGGCTCTGGTATATGTGGGTGGCATGGACGTGCGCAGCGGCGCAATCAGTGCGGGCACCTGGTTCCTGTTCATCCAGGGACTTCAGAGCATCTGGTTCCCGCTCACCAGCATCGCCTCGTTCTGGAGCCAGTTCCAGATCGGACTCGCCGCCGGTGAGCGTGTCTTCGGCCTGATTGACGCCGAGCCACGGGTAGTGCAATCTGACGACCTGAAACTGCCCGTGATACGCGGGGAGGTACACTTTGAGCAGGTGTACTTTGGGTATAAGGATGACGAGCCGGTACTCCAAAACTTCAACCTGCACATCCGCGCCGGCGAAACCCTGGCCCTGGTGGGTCACACCGGCTCGGGCAAGAGCAGCATCGCCAAGCTGGTGGCCCGCTTCTACGAGTTCCAGGGCGGCCAGATCAGCATTGACGGGGTGGATATTCGCCAGCTTGATCTGGGCGATTACCGCGCACGGCTGGGCATGGTTACGCAGTCGCCCTTCCTCTTCGACGGCAGCGTGCGTGAGAACATCCGCTACGGGCGACCCGATGCGGACGACGTGGAGGTGCTGGCATCGGCGCGCCATGTGGGTGGCGACGAGTGGATCGCCGGTTTGCCCAACGGTCTCGACAGCCAGGTCGGCGAGCGAGGGACGAGCCTCTCAATGGGACAGCGCCAACTCGTATCGCTGGCCCGCGTACTGCTCCAGGATCCGGCGATCATCATTTTGGACGAGGCCACCGCCAGCGTAGATCCGCTCACCGAGACGCTGATTCAGGAGGGGCTAGATACGGTACTGGCCGGGCGCACGGCGATTGTGATCGCCCACCGCCTCAGCACGGTGCGCCACGCCACCCGGATCATCGTCCTGCGCAAGGGCGCGATCATCGAGGAGGGCAACCACCGTTCACTCCTGGCGGCTGGCGGACACTACGCTGAACTCTACAATACCTACTTCCGCCACCAGAGCCTGGAGTATATCGAGCAGGCCCGTAGGGCGGCGTAGAACTAGTCGCGGGCGGCGTTAATCCGGGTGAAGATGGCAACCGCCTGATCCAGATAGTCCTGGCGCGCACGACCGTGCGTGTGGCGACCAAGCTCCCGCAGGGCGCGGCCCTGCTCATAGGGCAGCCCTAACCGTGCGGCCAAGGCCGCAGCCCTCTGCCAGAGCCAGCGTGCGAGGGCGTGTCGCCCACTGGCCCATGCGTAGCGCCCCCAGCAGATCTGCATGGCTGGGCGGGCCAGTGGGTAGATCCCGGCAAAAAGCTGGAGGGTCATGCAGGCCCGCCGCGCCCCCGCCGCCAGATTCGCGTCGCCTCCCCCGTCCAATTCCCACAGCTCCAGCCAGACGTCTGCCATCGCCGTGTAGCCACCCAGCGCGTAGATCGCCGCCGGCGGCAGCGATCCCACGAGGTCGGCGGCGGCACCCGCGAGAGAGCGTGCGAGGTGCCGGTCATTGCAGAGCAGTGCCGCCCTGGCACGTAGCGCGTAGGCCCAGATCTCCTCAGCCCGCGTACTCCCCAGATTCTCGGCCAGCAGTCCGGCGGCATTATCCAGCAGGATCACCGCTCGTCCGCCGTCACCTATATTGAGCAGCGCCTCGGCCTGCCCAATCAGCCCCCAGGCACACACCTGCACGTCGCCCGTGACCTGTCCGACTGCGTAGAGATCGGCGCAAATTCCCAGAGCCAGCGCGAATTTACCTTGGTAGAGATCGCAAAAGGCCAAGATAGCGCGGCACTCAGCGCACCGGCGCTGATCGCCCAGGCTGTCGGCAATGGCATGGGCAAAAGTAAGCGCAGCCTCAGCCCGTCGCCAGTCGCCCCGACCCACATACGCCAACCCTTGGCACTCGGCAATCCAGGCGTGGGTGGGCAGGTGGCCGATCTGGCGAGCCATCACTTGGGCGCGCTGCCGGTAGAAGGATGCCAGGGGCAGCAGCGGCCCGGCGATCAGATGGGCGGCGGCGTAGGCTCCGGCCAGTTCCGGCGAAGGGCCAAGCTGCTCGGCCAGGTTCAGGCTGCGCACGGTTGCGTAGATCGCGGCGGGGATCTGGCTATTGTAGTAGGCCAGTCGGGCCAGGATGGTGTAGGTACTGGCCGCCTCACGAAGCGCGGCACTCTTGACAGGTGGGGGAACTCTTTTGCCCTGCATGATGTGGGCAGCTTGGCGCAGCAACTCCCTGGCGAGGGCGGGGAGCGCCGCTCGCATACCCTCTGGGGCGGGGTAGCCCAGCCGTGCCGCCGCTCGTTCTAGCAGTTCGCGGCTCTCGTTCAGTCGGCCCATCCCGTGGTACGCCTCGCCGAGTTGCCATTCCCAGCGCGCCCACGTCGTCGAGTCGGGGGCACCGGCATCGGACGAAAGATTCTCGGCGATCTGGATCGCTTCGTGCAGAAAACCGCTGGCCTCGCGGTAGGCTCCCGCCCGCAGCGTATGTTCGCCCGCCATCGCCAGATAACCCATTGCCCGCTGGAGGTCGTCGGCCTGTCGCCAGTGATGCGCCAACTGCGCGGCGTTGGCGACAGGATCGCCGCTGGCTTCGCAGCGCTCAGCCAGCAGGCGGTGCAGATGACGGCGCTGGCGAAAGCTCATCAGGTTGTAGGCCACCTCCGACGCCATCGTATGTTTGAAGGTATAGGTCATTCGTTCGGGGTCGGCGTTCATAGGATCGAAATCAACCACCACCAGCCCGGCCTGCTGAAGCGTGAAGAGTTGATCAATCAGGCGAGCCGGATCGCGCTCAACCGGGTGAATGGCGCTCAGTGTCGCAAGTGTGAAGCTCTGACCGATCACACTGGCCACCTTCAGAGTCATCTGCTGCGTCGGGGTCAGCCGATCAATCCGGCTGGTGATCAGACCCTGCACGGTGCTGGGCAGGCGCACGCTGTGAAGCGTATGGATCGAATCTCCCGCTCCTAGCACCAACTGACACTCCCGCCCCACCACCACGATCTGCCCGCCATCACGCAGCGCGTGCAGCATTTCTTCGCTGAAGAACGGGTTGCCCTGTGCGCGAACGGCGATCAGGTGCCAAATGGCATACGGTACACTATCCACATCGAGCCATTGGGCAAGCAGATCACGTACTAATTCCGGCTCCAGGCCGCGCAATGGAATGCGCCGGGTGTCGGGCAGATAGGCCATGCGCTGGTATTCGGGCGGCGTATCGGACATGGGCCGTGCCACCACCGTCAGCAGAATCCGGTCAACTCGCTCGGCAACGGCGAGGAGCAGCGCCCATGAACTGGCATCAAGCCATTGGGCATCCTCAATGCTGATCAGCAGCGGGCCACTACGGGATACGCGAGAGAGCAGGCGCACCAGCAGATCGCGGGTATTGTCAGCGCGCACTTGACCGCTCATCTGGGCAGTGATTGGCGTGTCGGGCAGATCAATCGGCAGGACGGCCCGCAGCAGCGGGGCCAGCATCTCCAGGTCGCTGCCCAGCACTTCGCCCGCCCAGCCATCTTTGGCCAGCTCATCGGAGGGGAAGAGCGCGCCGAAAATCGCTCGCCAGGCTCCATATGGCGCACTATCAACCGGGCTGCTTGCGCCCGCGTAGACCGAAATACCGGCGGCCCGCGCCATTGCGTGCAACTCCCCAAGCAGCCGGGTCTTGCCAATCCCCGCGTCTCCCTCGATCAGCACGACGCCACCCCAACCGCTCTGAGCCAGAGCGTCCACCAGCTTCGTCAGCATGGCCATCTCGTGCTGGCGTCCGATCATTGCTCCAGCCTGCGGCGGAGGCTCGTGTCCCTGTGGCTCGGCCACACTCGCCTGTGGCCGATAGACTGGCACGAGGTTGCTCACCCCCTTCAGGGCCATGGGTGGCAGCGGATCGAAGCGCAGGGCGTGGTGTACCGCCTGGGCCGTCGCCTCATCACAGAGCAAGGCCATGCCACCGTCACACGCAGTCTGAGCTGCAGCGGCCTGCATCAGCCGCGCCGAGCGGTTGACAATCGAACCCATCATCGTGTACTCACGGCGGTCTTTGCCACCCACCGCCCCGCACAGCGCCTGTCCTGTTGTCACCCCAATCGCGCAGGCGAAGCCCAGTTCTGCCAGCGCTGCCTGGATAGCCAGTGCCGCCCGCACCCCACGCTCAGGATCGTCTTCGTGGGCCAGCGGCGGCAGACCCAGCGCAGCCACCAGCGTCGGCCCTTTGCCATCAGTGCCTAGTCGGCTGATGCTCCCCTCAAAGCGGTAGAGCATCAACTGGATGGCCCGCATGAGGGTTTGGGCCTGGTACAGAGGCGTGTCTGCGTGCAGGTCGGGCAGGTTCACGAAGAGAACCGTCACCCGCCGCTGCTCAGTCAGCCAGGCAGTCTGCCCGGCGTCCATCCGCGCCAGGATCGCATTTGGGAGATAGGAACGCAGCGCGTCAGCCATATCCGCCTGTAGCGGCGGTACTGCAAGCTTGCACATGGGCAGGTAGTCGGACAGCGAATCGAGGCGCACCGCGCCCGATGGCAGGGGTTCACCGACACAGCCCTCGGCCACCAGCGGCCACGCCTCAGCGGCGATCACCACATCGCCAGGACGAGCCTGCGCCTCGGCCTGCCCAGTCTGTCGTAGCGGATCGCCCGTGACCAGCAGTTCCCAGCGCCCGAAGATCCCGCCGATGTGCATCGTCGTCACGTCACCGACCCCGATACCCACCCGCATCTTGAGCGGGGACGGCGTGCGTACGGCATCGAAGCTCCCCCACATCTCGGGCGACATCATCATCTGCACGGCGAGGCCGCATTGCACCGCACGCTGGGCCAGGTGTGGCAACTCCTCGTCGCCATACCAGAGGGCCAGCAGCCCATCGCCCGCAAACTTCACCACATCACCGCCGTGCGCCGTCACCACCCGCACCAGGTGGCCAAAATACAGGTCGAGGATCTGAGTCAGTTCCTCGGTGCCAGCCGGGTTGTGCAGGCTAAACTGCTCGGTAAGAGCGGTGAATCCCGAGAGGTCGGCGAAGAGGGCGGCGGCGGGAAACCGCTCCACCAGGGGCGACTGCATTGACTCAATGTCTGCCGCCATCCGTCGCAGAATGAGCGCCGGAACATAGCTCGCCAAATCCTCAAGAGGAGCAGTGGTCGTCATGGCTCGGCTTCCAGAGATGGGAAGCAAGGGCGATAGCCCATACGCATCACGTTAACAATTTTCGGGTACGCCAGCGCCCATTCCCCCTCAACCCCCAGCCCCCTCGCCCGCTGCGGCGGGCGAGGGGGGGTATTTCCCTTCAGATGTCCATGCGATTCGCGCACAACACCCGATGAAAATGGCCGCTGATGCCCGGCTATCGGCTATCGGCTATTTCACATTAGACGGAAGATTCAAGGAAGGCACGCAGTGCTACCGTGGCCCGGCGGTACTCGATGCTAACGGATACGAAGAGTGCTCCCCCTTCGTGCGGCAAACACTCTTCAAGGATGGCACAT
Organism: uncultured Oscillochloris sp.; assembly: GCA_903920315.1. Taxonomy (GTDB): domain Bacteria; phylum Chloroflexota; class Chloroflexia; order Chloroflexales; family Chloroflexaceae; genus Oscillochloris. The sequence continues at coordinate 23,518 of CAIXLU010000176.1, read as the reverse complement.
CGGTTGGCCATCGCGTAGACACCCAGACTCATGCAACTCCCGCGTAGCCGGTGGGCAATCGATTCTACCCGAGCGTAGTTCGACTCACGCACCGCCGCATCCAGATCGGCAATGAGCGGCGGCGTCTCCTCAAGGAAGAGACCGACAATCATCCCCATGATCTCGGGGGCACGTGAGCCAATCGTCTCCATAAACTCCTGGAGTACCGACTGGTCGAGTGCTGGGGTGTTAGGGTCGAACAGACGCTGCGTCATAGAAGTATTCCTCATTATCTTATCGTTTATAATACTCCCTTATTCCATATTTTGCATGATTTGTTCAAACCCTGTTTAGGCGGCAGGGCTATAGTCACGTACCCGGCCCGTGAACGGGCGGGCTGTGACACTCCGCAGGGGCTAAAGCCCCGCAGCTTCTCGTGAGCCATCCGCTGGATGTACCTCCTACATGCCCCGTGTCTGGGGAACTACGGCGCATAAACGCGCGCCGATACTTCACGGAGCCAACCTGCACATGGCCGAACGCACCATGCACCGCCTGACTCTCCTGATTAACGGCCCCTACGGCGTCTCGATGGCCGACAAACCCACAGCGGGCGCAGCGGTAGTTCCGCCCCTTGGGTGTGTTGTGTCGGCCACAGACGGGGCATGTCTTGGAACTGTACGCCTCGCTCTGACGCTCCAGGGCGATCCCTTCGGCAGCGAGCTTGTAGACCAGGAACGCGATCTGCCGCCCGTGCGACCAGCCGCTCACTTTCTGCTGCGCGTTGGTGTTCAGCCGCTTCCCGTTGCCAATGTCGCGGATATCGCCCACCACCAGCCGCTTTGCGCCTTCGGCCTTGGCGTGATTGGTGATCGCCCGCGTGACCTTGTGTTCACTATCCCGCCGCTGGCGATTGTTGCGGGCCAACAGATATGCCTTGCGTCGCGGCATCTTCTTCCAGCGGCGGCTCCGTTTGGTGAGACGACTCTGCCGAGTTTGCAGGCTGGCGAGGCGCTTGTTACGATACTGATTCAATGCGCGCAGGTCGCGAGCGGTGAAGATCACTACGTCGCCCTGCTCATTGGCGACCGCCGCCGGGTGGATCTCCCCCAGATCAGCGGCGAGGGTCTGCCCTTCGGTACGCAGCGGCACCTCCATCCCATCATCGACCACCAGATGCCAGCGATGGCGCATGGCGATCTGATCGTAGACCAGTCGCATCTCGACAAAGGCCATTTTGGGGAGGGTGGCGAGATCGGAGGGTATGACAACGGCAATTGGCTCCCGCCCACGGGCTCGGGCCAGCAGCAGCCTGCCGTCCGTGAGGCGGATGCCCGTTGCTTTCCAGATCGTCGTGCGATAGAACTTTCGTTTGTGCGGATACTTCCCACCCTCGGCGCGGGTGGCCTTGGCGGTCTTGCATGCCTTGTAGAAGGCTTGTTGTGCGGCGTCCCGGCTGTGGGCGTGCAGCGTGGTCGGGCTGAGCGAGTCGTTGAGCTTTTCGGCATTGGGACACCCGATACAAGGGCTAAAGCCCTGAGAGAAACCCGCCTCACCGCTCGGCTAAAGCATGGCGGCTTGCGGCGGGTTCAATCGGTCAATTGCGAAGGCCGCTGAAGCGGCCTTCGCCGTTACGAGCCAAGGCGTTTACGCCTACGGCACGGCAGGGCTGCGGACTTTTCACCTAGGTCGTATATAATACTGTTCATGATCTGGCCTCCCTACTTCGCCCAGAGCCTCGCCCTGGGCAGTCCTGAGTCGGGAGTGGGCATCTGCTTGCTGTGGACACCGCAGGATCGCGTGCTGCCCGCCCTCGACCCGGCGGACTATGCGATTGTCGGTAACCTCTACTCGCGTGACGGGGTGAGTTTCCTGTTGCGCACGATTCTGGCTCGGCCACGCATCCGCACCATCCTGCTTTGCGGTAAAGATGCGACTGGCAGCGGTGCGACGTTAGTCTCTCTGCTGCGTGACGGGCTGGACGCCGAGGGCCGGGTGGCGGGCGACGGTACCCGTTTGCACCCCGAAATTCCGCGTGAGGCGGTGGATCTGCTGCGCCGCAGCGTGACCCTCTACGACGCCCGCGATACCGTGCGCCCGGATGCTATCGCCGCCCTGCTGCGCGATCTGCGCCGCCCTGCCGAACCTTTCGCCATCGCGCCGCTGATCTTCCCCTACAGCGAGCCAACCTCCGCCGCCATGCCCGCCGCCGACTGCGGCCTGTTGCTGCGGGCGGATAACGTGCGCAGCGCTTATCTGACGCTGATCTGGCACGTGCTGAGTTTTGGCGTGCGCGGGACCACCCAGCACAGTTCTGATCAGCGCGAGATTCTGGATGTGCTGACGGTGGTGAGTGATGAGTCGGCTGATCCGGCGACTTGCTCGCACGCTGACTGGATGCCCTTTACTCGCGAGAGCCTGGGGGTGCGCCTGCCCGACGGCGGATTTAGCGGCTACCTTGGGCAGTTCCTTACCGGCGCACACCCCGCCGATGTGAGCTACACCTACGGCGCACGGCTGCGTACCTTCGGCGGGGTGATTGACCAGGTAGCTGCGATCATGAGTGACCTACAGGCCAGCGGCGAGAGCCGCCGGGCCGTGGCTGCTCTCTGGAACCCGGCCCTCGACATCGGTAGTCCCAGCCCGCCTTGCCTCAACTTAATCCAAGCCCGCCTACGCGCCGCCCCCGGTGACGCGGTTCCCCGGCTGCACCTCACCGCCTACTTTCGCTCGCACGACATCTTCCGGGCCTGGGCCGCCAACGCCTACGGGCTGCGCGCCCTCCAGGGGCTGATCGCCGAGGGACTAGGCAACGTCCCTCTGGGCGACCTGGCCATTCTGTCGCACTCGGCCCACATCTACGCCCACGACTGGGAGCCCGCCGGGGAGTTGCTGGCCGAGCATTACCGCACCACCGACTCGCGCCTAACCCGCGATGCCCGTGGATCGTTTGTGATCAGCCTGGAGCCGCCCACGATCCTGGTGCGCCACTACAGCCTCGGCGGCGAACACCTCCAGTCCTTTCGCGGCAGCAGCGCCCGCGAGCTGAGTCGCCAGATCAGCGCCTACGTGGGCGAGATCAGCCACGCGATCTACCTCGGCCAGGAACTCCAGAAAGCCGAACTGGCTCTGGCCCTCGGTCGGCCCGATGCTTATCGCCAGGATCGACCCCTCGCCCTTGAGATTTGACAAAACCGTCCGTATATAGTACACTTGTTCGTGTGACCTGTCACCTGTAGGAGATTTTATGAGCATCAAGGCCGACCGCTGGATTCGTCGCATGGCCCTGGAGCAGGGCATGATCGAGCCGTTTGTAGACACCCAAGTGCGCGAGGGGATCATCTCCTACGGGCTAACTTCTTATGGTTACGACATGCGGGTTACAAACCAATTCAAAGTGTTCACCAATGTTTATAACGTTCTTGTAGACCCCAAAAATTTCAACCCTCGTTCATTTGTAGATATCGAAGCCGATCACATTGATATTCCACCAAACTCATTTGCACTGGCGCAGTCGTTTGAGAGATTTCGGATACCGCGAAATGTGAGTTGTATTGTGATCGGAAAATCAACTTACGCACGCTGTTTTCGTGGCGATACTCGTGTAGCACTGGTTGACGGCACGGCACCGACGCTTGAAGAAATGGCGCGGCGATCTGATGATGGAGAGCTATTCTGGGGCTACAGCATTGGGTCAAACGGGCGCATTATTGTCACGCTGCTCGAAAATCCACGCTACATTGGCCAAGATAGCTTACGTGAGATTACACTCGATAATGAAGAGAAGATCAACTGCACCCCTGATCACGTCTTTTTGATGCGTGACGGACGGGAGGTCACCGCCGATCAACTCAAGCCCGGCGACTCGCTGATGCCACTTTACCGTGATCTCTATCGCGGCTATGAGATGGTCTACCAGCCGCTCAACGGATTTCTTTACCCAACACACGACTTAGCCCGCAAAGCGGGCTTTGTTTCCAGGAGCCGAGCGCTTCAGCGCCACGGCGATACGGGAGTTGCCGTAGCGTGCGGCTATAGGAATCATAAAGTAACTGCCATCCGCAGCCTACCCGGCATGCATGACGTGTACTGCCTGACAGTGCCCGAGGCCGGTAACTTCGCGCTGGAAGCCGGGGTCTTCGTGCATAATTGCGGCATCATCATCAATGTCACGCCTCTGGAACCTGCATGGGCCGGCTACGTTACAATCGAGATCAGCAACACCACGCCGCTGCCAGCGCGGATCTACGCGAACGAGGGGATCGGCCAGGTTCTCTTCTTTGAGGGCGACGAGCCCTGCGAGAGATCGTATGCGGATAAAAAGGGTAAGTACCAGAATCAGGTAGGGATTGTGTTGCCGAGGATTGATAAGGAACAGTCCTAGATGTCGCCTATTGGCATGGCTCAACAGACACTTTTTGATGTTGACGTGCCTATGTCTGGGTGCCAGGACTGGCACGAGCAGATGCTCTCATCCCTTGGCGTAGAACCTGGCCCCGCATGGCCCGACCGTTTTGGTCAGGCGTTACGCAGGTGGCTGACCGCGCATAAACATCAACCCATTCGGACGCTTAGCCTATTCAGTGGCGGGGGTGGGCTTGATAGTGCGTTCCACGATGGGGGCTTTGAGGTTCTGGAGATGGTGGAGATTGAGCAGCAGTTTGCCACAACCCTGAGCGCAAACGCGCAGCAGGGCAAGATGCTCGAAGGAGCGGTTGCACACTGCATTGATATTCGCGAATATCAGCCGCCGACAGATCGAGCGGTTGATTTTATCATTGGCGGGCCGCCATGTCAGACGTTTTCGGCGGCTGGTCGGCGTGCTGCGGGAGTCAAGGGGACAAGCGATCCGCGAGGGACGTTGTTCGAGGAATATGTGCGCGTACTCCGTACACTTCGCCCGGTTGGTTTTCTGTTCGAGAACGTCTATGGCATGACCGGGGCCGAGGGCGGCGATCCCTGGCGCGAGATTCAGGAGGCATTTCGTACCGCAGGGTATAGCATCCATTTTCGCGTGCTGGATGCTGCCGACTACGGAGTGCCGCAACATCGTGAGCGCCTATTTATCGTTGGCCTGCGTGCCGATGTCGCTGTGCGACTAAGATACCGCTTTCCTTGTCCAACGCATGGGCCTGACGCAATCTCGTCACGACCCTTCTACACAGCAAGTGAGGCCGTTCAGGGAGCCGATCCAACCGACGATACCCCGCTGCTCATGCGTGGTCGCTGGGGACACCTTATCCCTGGAATTCCTCCTGGTCTGAACTATTCTTTTTACACCAAAGAAATGGGACACCCGACGCCGGTGTTCGCGTGGCGGTCGAAGTTTTCAGACTTTATGTATAAAGCCGACCCTGCGGTGCCAGTTCGTACGGTGAAGGCGCAAGGCGGAGCGTACACCGGCCCGTTCTCGTGGGAAAACCGTCATTTCAGCACGTCAGAGGTAAAGCGGCTGCAAACATTCCCCGACGACTACGAGATTGTGGGGAAGCGGCAGACCCGCATCCACCAACTCGGTAACTCGGTGCCGCCGCAGATTGGTCGTATCCTGGCGCTGAGTATTTTGCATCAGGTGTTCGGGGCCACACTCCCATTCCCCATGCACTACCTCGCCGAGCATCAGCAACTCGGTTTTCGTACACGAAAACGAGCCTTGACGGCACAGTACGCAGCCAAGGCCCAGGCAGCCATCGCTCTTCTCACAGATACGAAGCAGCCTCAGGAACGGAGCGTCTTACCGAGTGATGAGGTGCGTTATCTCACGGACACCTTTGCTCTCACCGATGACGAAGATTGCGGTGGTTTCCCCGTGCGCCTGTCTTACACAGGCGATCAGCATGTACTCGTCATTTACGGCGAGCCACTCATGCGTGATGGGGAGAGAGATAGCACTTTCACCTACACCATTCAGGTTGATTCGATGCGTAGCGCAGACTGGAACATCCCGCTCACATCAATCACCCTGCACGGCACCGGACGGGCGGAGGCACTGTTTACAAGCCTGTGGAAAGCCTTGGAAGCGTTGATTAACGAGCAATATGGGATAGACGACCTCGTCCAGCTCTCGGGCTACTATCAGTACAACGCGAAGGTTCGCGCCCGTATGGAAATAACCAGCGGTGAGCCAATCTCTCCGCAATGGCATGCGCTCGGCAAGATCGTCAGCGGTATCGGGGTGTCCACCCAGATTCCCGCACGCTCATTCGCGGAACTGTGGGATGTATCGGAGTTTGATGTTATGCCTATTCTGCACAGCCTACGGAAAATGGGCTACGAAGTGCGCAGCAACAACACGAACCCGCAGATCAACGCTGGCGACTACCTGATCCCCTATGCGTTCCCAACCCTAACGCCACGGAGCATCCAGCTCAGAAAGAAATTTTGATGATTCTGTAGCCTCCGCAGACCGCTACCGCATGATTGGTTAACATCATCAGAGCCTATCCCAAAGATCTCACATTTGACATTTACACGAATAAGAGTATATTTGAAAGAACGTTCGTTTCGTTTATTATGACAGTACTTCCGTGCTATGATTGTCTGATGCGGGAGTGGGTCGCGACCTCTATCTGAGGGTCATCATGTCCCGTTCACATTCAAACCCACCCACCGCACTCTCGCTCTTTTCAGGGGCAGGCGGGATTGATATTGGTATGCGAAACGCCGGTTTCTCGGTACTTGCCTGCATCGAACGTGACCCGTTCTGTTGTGAGACACTCCGCGCAAATATCATACGTGAGTCACTGGACACAAGAGTTATTGAAGATGACATTCGTACCATTGAACCATCCACATTAATGGCAGAATTACACTTAGAATCGGGCGATCTTGACCTTCTTTTTGGTGGCCCGCCATGTCAAGCATTCTCGCAAATTGGCAAGCGTTTGTCGCTGCAAGATGAGCGTGGAATGCTCTTATTTGAGATGCCACGCTTTGCCAAGATATTCCGCCCACGAATAATCTTGATTGAACAAGTTAAAGGGCTTCTGAATGCCCATGATCATGATGGTATCGCTGGCGGTGTTTTCAAGATGATCATACGCGATTTGGAGGATCTGGGGTATACCGTTAAGTGGCAAGTGATTCTTGCTGCTAATTATGGTATCCCTCAGTTGCGACAACGGGTATTTATTGTAGCAACACGGGATCATATCGCTTTTAACTTCCCCGAACAAACACATACCGCTGCACATACAGTGACTCCCTTTTTCGCACTCCCGAAACATCGTACCGTTGGCGAAGTCATTGCTGATTTGTCGTCACCAGCGTCTAAGGGAACCTACGTGAGTGATGATAGCCATGTTGATATTACGCCTGCTGGAGATAGGTATCGCATTCATGGGGTACCAGAAGGCCAACATCTTGCGGCACAACAGCATCTTCCTGTAGAACAACGCTGCAATCTTACGAAGAAGGATACGACGAAATTCAGGAGGATGAGCCGCATTGAACCTTCTATTACACTTCGATGTGGAGAAGTCTTTTTTCATCCCACGGAAGATCGCTATTTGACCGTTCGAGAATATATGCGTATTCACACATATCCCGATACATATATTCTGAAAGGAGCCATTAGGGGGAGGTCAGGACAAGTGAAGTATTTAGACCAGTACCGGCAGATTGCGAACTCCGTTCCTCCACATTTAGCAGAACAACTTGGGCATGCAATCATAGAGTGTCTGCAAAATGAGTGTACCGTTGGTACATAGGTAAAATGTGCTGTGCGTGTTTTAAGTCGGTGATCCCGTGCCACCAACGGTACCGAATCAACCCTGCCGACGAAGGGGTTCTGTGTTATTGAGGAGGGTTTATCATGTCCCGGCTGCTACGCCGCCAACCCGTTCGCCCGCGCAGTTGCCTTCGTCTGGTGAGTATGCTCGGTGTGATCGTGATGGTACTCATCGCCCTCTACGGGTTGTTCGCCCGCCCTGCCCTGAGTACCTTGATTGGCACACAGATCAGCGCCCGCCTCAGTTCGACTGCGGCGGCTGGGGCGGTAAGCCGGGCCGCCGCGACTCTGCCGGGGGTGATTGCCGCCCTGCCCCCTGGCAAGATTGTCGTCAATCAGTCTCAGGCGAACGCCTTTTTGCGCGACCACCAGCAGGATTATGCGCCGATTGACACGATCAGCCTGCGCGTGACTCAGGGCCAGGTTGTTGCCGACCTGACTGCCTTCGGGGTTAGCGGGGTGGCTCGCAGCGGACTCGCCGCCGTTGGTGGCCGGGTCGCCCTGCTCGACCCGCAGATTGACGGGGCGCTCGGTCTCGCGGTCTCTAGCGCCGACCTGCTCGCGCCCCTCGCCGAGCAACTCAATGCCGAGTTGGAGCGCCAGGATAAGTATGTAGAATCCATTCAGATCGAGGACGGCCAGATTGTTGTTGTGACGAGGTAATTGGGGATTTTAGATTTTGGATTTTGGATTTTGGATTGCAGATTGGCCGCAATCAAAAACCCAAAACCCAAAACCCAAAACCTAAAATCTAAAATCTAAAATCTAAAATCAAGGAGTTTCCCATGCCCGTAACGCCCGATAGCGATCCCTACTACCGCCTGCGCCACTCCCTGGCCCACGTGATGGCCGAGGCTGTGCTGCAAATCTTCCCTGAGGGGAAGGTGGCGATTGGTCCGCCGGTGGAGAATGGTTTTTATTACGATTTCGATCTGCCCCGTGCGCTCACGCCCGAGGATCTGGGCGAGGTCGAGACGCGGATCAAAAAGATCATTGCTGGCAAGTTCCCCTTCGTCTACCGCGAGGTCAGTGCCACCGATGCCCGCACGATCTTCGCCGACCAGCCCTATAAGCTGGAACTGATTGACGGTCTGGCCAAAGGGCTTGATGAGAACGGCGAGACGCACCATGGCGACACGGTGATCTCGACCTATAAGCACGATACGTTCGAGGATCTCTGTCGTGGCCCGCACCTGGAGCATACCGGCCAGATTCCCGCCAATGCCTTTAAGTTGATGAGCATCGCCGGAGCTTACTGGCGCGGCGACGAGAAGCAGAAACAGCTTCAGCGCATCTACGGCACCGCATGGAATAGCAAGGCCGATCTGGAACAGTACCTCTTTCAGCTTGAGGAGGCCAAGCGCCGCGACCACCGCAAGCTTGGCAAGGAACTGGGACTCTTCTTCTTTGCCGAGGATGTCGGCCCTGGCCTGCCGATCTTCACGCCTAAGGGCGAGACTCTGCGCCACGAGATGGAGTCCTATGTGCGCGAGGTGCAGACGCGCTATGGCTATAGCCACGTCTGGACGGGCAACGTGGTTAAGGAGCAGCTTTACCATAAGTCCGGCCACTACGAGAATTACCGCGACAGCATGTTCCCGCCGATGGTCGAGAGCGAGGACATGATCTTCCGGCTCAAGCCGATGAACTGCCCCAGCCACATGACCCTCTTCAACCAGATGGGTGTGATCAGCTACCGCGACCTGCCCATGCGCTTCGCCGAGTTCGCCACGCTCTACCGCTACGAGGATAGCGGTGCGCTGAACGGATTGACGCGGGTACGCGCCCTGACTCAGGACGACTGCCATATCTTCTGCCGGCCCGACCAGATTCAGGCAGAGTTTAGCCTGGCGCTGAACCTGATCCGCGAGGTGCTGAGTACCTATAAGTTTAGCGACTACAAGGTGCGCCTATCGCTGCGCGGCACGGCGGGCAAGTTTGTGGCCGACGATGAGAAGTGGGAGCAGGCCACCAGCGCCCTGCGCGCCGCCCTCGATGCCAACGGCGTCGAGTATGTTGAGGAGGAAGGTGAGGCCGCCTTCTACGGCCCCAAAGCCGACTTCCTGGCCCGCGATGTGCTGGGCCGCGAGTGGCAACTCAGCACCATTCAGGTAGATTTCATCCAGCCCTCGCGGTTGAACTGCGAGTATGTGGGCGAAGACAACCAACCCCACACACCGGTAGTGCTGCACCGCGCCGTCACCGGCACCACCGAGCGTTTTTTGGGCGTGCTGATCGAACACTACGCCGGAGCCTTTCCGCTCTGGCTGGCCCCCGTGCAGGCTACGATCATCCCGATCACCGACAAGCAGATGGAGACCGCCCACGACGTGCGCCGTCGCCTGATGGCCGTCGGCCTGCGAGTTGAACTTGACGATAGCCGCGACCGCATGCAAGGCAAGATTCGCCGCGCTCAGTTGCAGAAGATCCCCTATATGCTTATAATCGGCAACAAAGAGCAGGAAGCCAACGCCATCGCCGTCCGCCTGCGCTCTGGCGAAGATCTCGGCGCAATCCCCGTTGACAGCTTTATTGAGCGCGCCCTCCAGGAAGTGAAGTCGCGTGCGTCATAAGGAGCCACCCATGTCCGTCGAGTCCGAGACACTGGCGGAGGCTGCTCGCCGCTTCGGTGAGGTGATCGCCGCCGAGCGCATGTCAACTCTCGCGGCGCTAGAGGCCGAGCGTGCAGCGGCGATAAAGATCATCGCGGCCCTGCGCCAAGAGAACGAGCGGCGCGCACGTGCCTCCGGCGGAAAATTTGTGTTGGGATTCCTGATTGGCACCGCCATCGGAGTTACTGCGGTAAACATCCTCGTGCAGAAGACGAGCGAGGAGAGCCGGGTTAAGCTGGCCCTGAACATTGGCACCGCCCGCACACGCGTGTCTGATCGTCTGCGCGGTGCCATAGAGGCTGGGAAACGCGCCGCCGCCGCCGCCGAGCAGGAACTCTGGGAAGAATATCGCAAGCGTATTGCTGGTACCGATAGTAATACTCCTAAACGCCCTCCCCTCTACTAGCTAGGAGGCAGGAGGTGGCAGGCAGAGGCCGATCCCTGCTTCCCGCTTCCTGCCTCCCGCCTCCTAAATTATGGACGCAGAGATCATCGCTATCGGCTCCGAGCTGCTGCTCGGGGCCACAATTGACACCAACAGCGCCTACATGGCCGGGCACCTGGCCGCCGCAGGCGTAAACCTCTTTCGCACCTCGGTGGTTGGCGACAACGTTGAGCGGATTGCCGCAACGATAAGCGAGTCTCTGGGTCGCGCCGACCTGGTGATCTGCACCGGTGGGCTGGGGCCGACTCTGGACGATGTGACCCGTGAGGCGGTGGCTCTGGCCTTTGGCCGTGAGCTGGAATTCCGCCAGGATCTACTGGATCAGGTGGCTGCCCGCTTTGCCGCTATGAATCGCCCTATGAGCGAGAGCAACCGCCGTCAGGCGTATGTACCCGCCGGTGCCCGCGCTATCGAGAACCCGCGTGGCACTGCGCCCGCGTTCATCGTTGGGGACGAGCGCGGTACGGTGATTGTCCTGCCCGGCGTACCCTACGAGATGCGCTATCTCTTCGAGAACGTCGTGCTGCCCTACCTGCGCGATGAGCGCGGCATCACCGATGTGATCCTGGTGAAAACGCTCCACGCTGTCGGTCTGGGTGAGAGTGTGATCGGCGAAATGATCGCCGACCTCATGCTTGCCAGTAACCCTACCGTCGGTATTTCGGCCAAGCAAGCGCGCTACGAGCTGCGCATCGGCGCACGGGCCAGCAGTCTCGCTGTGGCACAGACGATGGTGGATACTGCCGAGGCCACTATCCGTGAGCGCCTTGGCGATCACCTCACTGGCGAGGAAACCCTGGCCGATGCCGTCTCGCGTCTGCTCACCACCGGCCAGCAAACTCTCTCGCTCTACGAGGGTACGATCGTGGCTCCGATCTACCGTGCCCTCTCCGGCACAGCCACCGGACTGAACCACGTGCGCGGGGTGATCGTCCACCCTCTCGACCGTCCCACTGATGAGCATGCCTCCGCATCCCTGGCCCACGCCGGTGCGATCAGTGCTGCCGACCGCTGGCGCAGCGACCTGGGGTTGGCGGTGCAAGCCGCCAGTATGCCCGATGACCGTGGTTTTACGGCGGTGTCGGTCGCCCTCTGCTTCCCCGACGGCAGTCGCCAGATCACCCGCTACTACGACCTACGCCAGCCCGAGGGCTGGGATTTTGTGGGTACCCTAGCCCTCGATCTGCTGCGCCGCTACCTGATGGGGGAGGATGAATGATGGGGTGACGAGGCATCATCGTCGCACAGGAGGGGCGATGCTTCGCTCCTCCTGAATTCGGAGGCTTCGCCATATGGATATAAGACGTGCTTTTAGCTACGTTTTTGACGATGATGAGTGGCTCACCGTTATTTTGCTCGGCGGTCTCTTCCTCATGGTGCCGATTTTTGGCCAGATTGTGCTGGTCGGGTTCCTTTTTGAGACGGTTCGCAACGTGGCGGCGGGAAACAGCCGCCCTCTGCCCAAATGGAATCACCTGGGCGAGACTTTCAGCCTGGGACTGCCGGGATTCCTGATCCAAATCGTCTATGCTCTGCCGATCATCCTGCTCTCCAGCGTGTTTGGCTGCCTCCTCCTGTTTGGCACCGTCATGCTGCGCCAGCAGGCGAGCGTTGTGGGCAGCGCGATCATGCTCACCTTCCTTTGCATCCTTCCGCTGCTTTCCCTGGCGGGTATGCTTATCCAGCCTCTGACCCTGGGTGCGATGGTGCGCTACATCCAGACCGGGAGTCTGGGTGCCGCGCTGCGCGTGGGCGCGGTGGTGGATCTGCTACGCGGTGACCTGAGCGGCTGGCTACTCCTCTGTCTGCTTCAGATCTTCTGTATGCTCGTGGGCGGTCTGGGGGGCGCGTTTTTTGGGATCGGCGCGGTGTTCACCACGACCTATGCGATAGCAGTGTTCGGCCACCTGCTCGGGCAGATGATGGCTCGCCCTACGCCCCATGAGGTGTGAGAGGGACGACAATGTCACCACAACCCGTAGCATTCCACTCAAGAGAGTTGCTCTACCCCTCAAACCTGCTTACCTTCAGCCGACTGCTACTGCTGCCGTTTACCCTCGCCTATCTGCGCAAACCGGAGCGTCGGCGGGCGGCCCTTTTTTGCCTAGCCATAACGATGCTGACCGATGCGGTAGATGGGCCACTTGCCCGCTTACGCGGCGAAGTTTCGCCGCTAGGCGAGTTGCTCGACCCAATTGCCGATAAACTGGTCCTCGACTCGACAGCGCTGATGCTCTCACGAACACGCGGCTTCCCGTGGGCTATCACCTGGTTGCTCATCTTCCGTGATGTGGGCATCGTGCTGGCGGCGTTTGTGGTATACCGTCGTCAGGTCAGCATCACCGGCGCCCAGTCGAGTGGCAAGCTTACCACCGTAGCCCTGACAGCGGCGACGCTCTGCTACATCGCCGACGGACCGCGCAGCGGCAAACCGGCCCTCTGGCTGGCCATGATCCCCTTCGGACTCTCGTTCGTGCAGTACGGGGGGCGTTTCATTCGCTTGATGCGGTCAGGTTGATGGCACGTGTCCGAATCCCTCCGGTGGGTGACTGAGCGATTTTGCATTAGCCCTGCCCTAACACTGCATCCCTGCATCATGATTTCGTGTTCGTGGTATGCTGTGGGTACACAACCCGCTTTGCACGAATGAAAGTTTATGAAGCCAGTACAGCACCGGCGTCGGGTCGTCAACCCCCACGATGACGCCCAATGGGAGTCGCTTGTTCGTGAGGCGGCTGCCCACCTTCCCGAAAACCTGAATCCGCCGCTGAGCAACGTCCAGATGCCGACGTCGCTCCCTCCGCCTTGCCCATCAGTCATCGTCCCGCCTTCTGTTCGGAAGCCCCTTCCTTCCCCCTCGGGTCGTAAGGTCAAGTCTACCCGCTACATCAACATCACACGTATGGACTACCCAAAGTCCCAGGGTTATTTTGTGCGCGTGCGCTGGAGAGGCGATGCTCGCAGCAAGCTGTTTAGCGACGGGGTCTACGGCGACCGACTGTCAGCTCTGGCAGCGGCCATCGAGTGGCGTGACCATGTGACGCGGGAGTTGGGCAAGCCTAGCCCTGGCTCGCCGCCCACACCCAATGTCGGTATCCACCGGCGCATGCGCGAGGGTCACGAGGTGTATGAGGCAACGTGGTCGGTAAATGGGAAACGTGGAAGAACCACCTACTCGATCAAGAAACACGGGATCAAGCAGGCAAAGGCCATGGCTGTCGCCGCACGCCAACGCGCAATGTCTAAGGAAGAGGCGTAGAGCTGCGGCGACCAGTATCCAGCGAAAGGCGATTGTGTCATGCACTGCCGATCTCCACTGACCTGGATGGTGTTCGTTATCTGCATTGGTGCGAGCTTTATGCTTGGACGTATGAGTTCCCTGGAAACAACGCAGGCGCATACTGCGGAATCCGCAGATCTGACGCCGGGTGCTGCTGCTGCGGGTGACACCGCGCTCTTTCTTCCGGTCATCGAGAACGCGGCGGCATCACCCACCCAACCATTGTTCGAGGCAACACTTGCGGCACTGGTGCAAGAAAACGCGCAACAGGCAATGCAAATAGCGGGCTGGACGTCAGCGATCAGCTATCTATCAACCCAGGTACCCGCCCAAGACCGGGTGCGAACCGTAGATGCGTTGGTGTATCAGCGCGCCGAACTCTCGACCCAGGTTGCCGCATTGTATAGCGCACTTGGATCGCCGGTTCCCACCTCGTGGCCATCACCGACATACGGGCCTTCACCGTTTCCGACGCGAACGCCATACATCCCGTTGCCGACCCAAACACCGTATATCCCGTTGCCGACACCAACGCAAATGCCCAGCGCGACGCCCTGAGGTGAAAATAGCCGGGTGTCGGGTAGGGGCGCGTCGCGACGCGCCCCTACGGTTCGTTTTCATCGAGTATCGTGCGTAAATCGCATGGGTCTGTCATCTCAAGAGTAGCTCACGGTTGCGGGCAACATGCCCGCAGTCGTGGGCTACTCTTTCTCGTGTTCGATCAGCGGGCTATGGATGTGGTAGGGCAAAGTAGGAAATCGCTTAGTCAGACCATTCATGGCCGCGAAGGTACCTAACCCAGCAGCCAGACCGATGGTGATCAGCGCCGCCCGCACAAAGTCTGCCGTACCGGCGGTGTAATCCTCGCGCACAAAATTCAGGATGGTGCGGAACGCCAGTACGCCGGGGACGAGCGGGATGTAGCCGGGGATCGAGAAGAGTGAGGTGGGGGCATCGAAGATACGCGCCAGTGCCTCGGCACAGATGCCGATAGTTAGGCCAGCGACCAGTGCGGCACCCTCAGGCGGGATGCCCTGGGCCAGTACTAGTTGGCGGGTGCCGTAGGCCACCACTCCCGCCAGGGCCGAGATCAGGATGTAGCGACGGGGTACGTCGAAGAGGACGGCGAATCCGCCTGCGGCCAAGTAAACCGAGAGCAGCGCCAGAGGCACATCGGGCTGTGGCGTGGTGGCTACAGTCACATGCACACCGCTGCTCAGCAATACCGCCCACATACCAATCCCGATGGAGAAGATGGTCAACAGAGCCATGGCGGCGCGGGCCATCCCGGCGAGGGTGTCGCCCCGAAAAAGGTCAGAGATGGAGCTAACCATCAGGATGCCGGGGACAAGGAGGATGACCGATGCCGCCACACTAATTGCGACCGAGGGATGCGGTGCCGGTAGCCAGGGCACGTAGGCTGTCATAAGCGGCGCAAGCCCTGGCACGCTGAGTACCAGGGTCAGTGCAATAAATGTCGCAATCCCCGAGACAATCCCGGTGACGAGCAGTCGGTTAATTCCAAGGCGGTTCAGCCGTTCACGGATAAATTGGGCTAGTCCGGAGGCGATCATCACCACCAAGAACTCCCAGAGTTGCCCGCCGAAGAGTATCGAGAAGCAGGCACACGCCACAGCCACGGCGATATTTGTCGTCCAGCGCCCGTAGCTGCGTGGCTGGGCCGCGATCTTGTTCAGCTCACTGATCGTGCCCCGGCGATCAATTTTACCCTGCTCGATTCGCGTGGCGACATCAACCACCGAGGCCATATGGCCCAGATCAACACCGTGGCTAGAGATTCGCAGGATGCGCGTACGGTGTTCATCATGGGCATGCGCCGAGGCAATAATGCCGCTGGGGGTCACGTAGGTGTCGAGATCCTCTGCGCCCAGGCCGCGCCCAATCCGGCGCATCGTGTCCTCGGTGCGTGCGGTATTTGCCCCGCTCTCCAACATAATCTGGCCAGCCCGCAGCGCGATTGCCAGCACCTCGCGTAACTCCGCACGGATGCGCCGACGCTGCTCAAGCAGATGCGTGTAATCTTCGTCTGTCATAGCACGTCGGCGATCCTCCTCCGGCTCGTTAATCGTCGCATTATCTGACGCGGCGGTCATCTGCTGGTGCGTGGAACGGGTATCTGTAGACGTAAAGTTTATGCGATCAAGAGTGATACGCTGACTCACAAGAGGGCTCCTTATCTTCTCCTCTCCCCCATAGGGAACAAGGCTGATGTTGCACAAACCCTGCGCAAGACGGGCGCGGTCGTGTATACTGTCATAGGTTTGCGCTATAATCGTACAGGATGAGGTTACATTATGATCACTGAAGATATGGTTCGCGCCGCTCTGAAGAATGTCGTCGACCCCGAGATCGGCCTTGATGTCGTGAATCTCGGTCTGATCTACCGTGTGGATGTACTGGACGATGGCCGTGTTGTGGACATTGACATGACCCTGACCACTCCCGCGTGCCCGGCTGGCCCGCAGATCATTGAGCAGGTTCGCCGCGAGGTCTTCTCCCTCGCCGATGTCTACAAGGTCTTGCAGGACGTGAAGGTTAACCTGGTCTGGACGCCCTTCTGGTCGCCTGCGCTTATGTCGGAGGACGCCCGCGAGGAGTTGGGGATTTACTGAGGGAAGGCTGTCACGCAGAGCGAAGCGAAGCGTCCCGATGATGATCATGCACATCGGGACGCTTCGCTTCGCTCTGCGTGACATAGGTCACAGCGTTCTTTTTGCGGTAGTGCCCTATAACAATCCATGAATCCACATAACCGCGTCGTCATCATTACCGGAGCCTCGGCGGGAATTGGGGCCGCAGCCGCACGCGCCTTCGCCGGGGCCGGGGCACGCATGGTGCTGGCCGCACGATCAACCGAGGCGCTTGATCGTCTGGCTGCCACGCTCTCTGGATCGCCCGTCGTCGTCCCTACCGATGTGGGCGACCCGGCCCAGTGCCGCGCCTTGGTTGAGGCTGCTGTATCCGCCTGCGGGCGTGTGGACATCCTGATCAATAATGCTGGGGTGGGGCTGGCTGGGCCAGTGGCCGAACTCGATCTGGCCGACCTTGAACGGGCCTTAGCCGTGGATTTGTTCGGGCCGCTGCGCTTGGCCCAGGCCGTCATCCCGCTGATGCGCCGCCAGGGCCGGGGTCAGATCATCAATGTCTCGTCGGTACTGGCCGAGCAACCCCTGCCCTATCTGGGTGGCTATGCCGCAGCCAAGGCTGCCCTTGAGCGGATGAGCGAGGCTCTGCGCATGGAGTTACGTGGCACAGGGGTGTCTGTGAGCGTGCTGCGTCCCGGCACCACCCGTACCGAGTTCAACCAGCGACGGCTTGGTCGGGGCAGCGAGCGCCGCCGCGTGGCCTCCAAGGGCGTGCCGCCCGAGGCCGTGGCCGTGGCACTATTACGTGTGGCCTGCCGCGAACCGCGCCTAGCCTACGTCACCTTTGGCGATAGACTGGCCCTCTTGGCCGCCCGGATCGCCCCCGGGATTGTCGAGACCACCCTGGCTCGCGCTATTGGCTGGGAGCGAGGGTGATCTTTTGTCCTCTTTGCGTCTTTGCGTCACACAAGCGTCTGGTCTGACGCAGAGGCGCAAAGGCGCAAAGAATTTGACTTCGCTTCGCCTGACAGCGATGGTGAAATTACGCCTTAACCAACTGCTCGTGCGGCTTTGATTTCGCTGGTGCGGGGCGAGCAACCCGCCTTGGCTCCATCACACTGTTCAGTACGCGGTTGATCGTGAGGAACAGGACGTTCGCGCCGCTAATCCAGTAAATCGCCTCCGCCCAGATCGTGCCGCTATCACTCCCGCTCATGACGCCGTGGCAGAGGACTAACCCGAAGATCACGAAGCTGAAGAGGTGGATGATCCGCCAGACGGATCGCCCGATGAGTGGCTGGATGAAAAAACTGATCCCGACGATTCCCATCAGATAGAGACTGACCTGGCCCAACCCAACCCAGAGGGTCGTGGTGCCTGGGTTTGTGAACGGGATGAGAATCTGGCCGAGGGTGTAGTTGCTATAGCGATCACCCAGGAGGATCAGGGCGTGAAATAGGCCAAAAGCGAGGCCCAGGATGCTGGTATGCTGGTGCAGGGCGAAGATGACGGGGCCACCTGGCCAGAGCCGAGTCATCTTTTTGGTCATCATCAGCCCGAGGGTCATAGAGATCCAGAGCAGGCCGTAGGCGACGAAAGCAGTGGAACGGGAAAGATACCAGTAGGCTTTGGAATCGGGGCCGAGCAACGAGGCGCTCAGGCCAGACAGCCCGCCGGGAAGGGCGAAGCTGACCAGGAAGGCTCCCAGCACCGCAACCAGAGAAAACAGGATAAAAGTTTCCGTGGGTGAAGCGGGAGTCTGTTCGTCAGTACGCGGGAGAACAGCCGTTTCCTCCGGGGTGTCGGCGGTATGGCCCGCACTCGTACCCTCTGCCTGCTTCTGAATGTTCGCCGCCCGGATGGCGGCCAGACGTGCAGCTTTCATATCTGACATCGTATGCCTCCTATACAGGCCAAGTGGCCTGATAGTGTGAGGAATAACCGGCGGTAGTGTTCCTACGCGCTCGGCATGCAACCTCACACCTAAAACCTAGTTTTAGCGTGATGACCGGGTTGAGGCCACCGGAACCTGAACAGGTGCCACCACTTGGATGCTGGCTGTGGGCACGGGAGCCGCTACAACTGGCAGGCTGGCGACGGTTGGTACCGCCGTCACGACCTGCACGGCTGATGTGGATGATGCGGCGCTGGACAAGGTTGATGCCGCGCTGCTTCCCCCGGCCTGTGCGCTTGTCTGCACAATAGGTGCGCTCGTCGTGATGGCGACGGTTGCCGCAGAGGCTTCCGGGCGGGCCAGTACGGCCCAGCCAGCCAGACCGGAGGCAATCGCCAGCATCGTCACCATCTTCTGGATTCCCTTGATATCAATCTCGCCGTTATATGTATGCTTCATCGTGAGTGTTACTCCGTATCAGTACGTATCCCCACTCACATCATAGTGTTTCTCTCTTGGAAGTTGTTTGGAAAAACCCGCAATATATCCAATCTTTCGTTGATATTTGGCCTATTCCTGCTTATCTGGGCATTCACGTGATGTCTTGGTGCGGTTGAGCGATTTCAGAATGGCGACAAAAGAGAGATGTAGCTCAATTTGACCTAATTACAGATCGTCGGTGTATATAAATCATTACTATAGCAATACTAAGCAAGAAATTAACAATGATAAGAGTAAGATGAGTACGCAACTATGCAAGAAATTAACAATGATAAGAGTAAGATGAGAATAGATATATAGCAGTTCTACACAGGTCGTGAAGGGGGTTCGAGCCTTTAGGCTGCGCTCTTCGGCTAAAGCCTCGACTCCATACGACAATTTCTACAGGATTGCGATAGATGTTCCGCATAGCCGAACGTGGGGGAGCAAAGAACAAAAAAGGCGGCGTGGGAGGAACAACCTCCCACGCCGCCTTTTTTGTACAGTTTCCCGGAAGTCCCTACTGGATGTGATCATCGTGTCTGTACGTGTGATTCGGAGGCTGGAGGCCGGGTTCCGACGGCCGGCCACCGGAACCCGGCCTCCGAATCTCCACAATATGGACGAGTACACACCTCCCTACGAATTTCCGGGAAGCTGTACTAGCCCCGACGGATCATGGCGTAGCGCGGCTCCCACATGAGTTGCTCGACACGACGCGACAGATGGACGGGGGTACACAGCTCGGCGACACCGGCGCGCTGAGCCTCTAGGCCGACGGCCAGGGCCACCTGGCGGGCGGCGGCGCGTACGTTATCGAGGGACGGGTAGAGCGAAGCGGTCGGATCTTGGCGGGCGGGCGATAGCTCGCTGAGGGCGCGAGCTGCGGCGGCGAACATACCATCGGTGACACGCCTCGCCCCGGAGGCGAGGACTCCCAGGCCCACGCCGGGGAAGATGAAGACATTGTTGCACTGACCGATGGTGACGACCTTATCGCCGAAGGGTACCGGGGCGTAAGGACTGCCGGTGGCGATCAGGGCGCGCCCCTCCGTCCAGGCCAGCAAGTCGGCGGGAATGGCTTCGCTCTTGGAGGTAGGGTTGGAGATAGGGAAGATGATGGGGCGCTGGACGTGGCTGGCCATATCGCGGATGAGCGACTCGGTGAAGGCACCGGGCTGCGCCGCCGCGCCGATCAGGATGCCCGGGCGCACATTGTGGACGATCTCGGTGAGAGTGACGGGGCCAGACTCTGTCCGATCCCATCCGTCCGTACAATTGGCAGGCTGGGCGTAGGCCACTTTGAAGGGTTCGTCACTCAAGTCGGTGCGCCCGGCGTGAACCAGGCCACGGCTATCTACCAGCCAGATCATACGACGAGCCGCTTCGGGCGTGACGCCCTCGTCGCACATCGCCGCCACGAGCTGATCGCAGATACCGTGAACAGAAGAACCGGCACCGAGCATAACCATGCGCTGCTGGTGCAAGGGCACACCGGCCACGTTGGTGGCGGCCAGCAAGCCAGAGACAGTGACCGCACCGGTGCCTTGGATGTCGTCGTTGAAGGTGCAGAGTCGATTGCGGTAGCGGTCGAGCAGAGTGGCGGCGTTTTGCTTGGCGAAGTCTTCCCACTGCAAGATCACATCGGGGAAGACTCGCGTTACGGCGACGACAAACTGCTCAACGAAGGCATCGTAGGCGGCACCACGTACACGCTCGTGGCGCCAGCCCAGGTAAAGAGGATCGTCCAGCAGTTCCTGGTTGTTGGTTCCCACGTCGAGGATGATCGGCAGGGTGGACGCGGGGTGGATGCCTGCGCAGACCGTATAGAGAGAGAGCTTTCCAATCGGGATGCCCATCCCGCCGATGCCCAGGTCGCCCAGGCCAAGGATGCGCTCGCCGTCGGTAACGACGATCACACGCACATGGGAGAAAGGGGTATTGCGGAGTATCTCCTCAATCCGGTCGGCGTCGGGGTAGCCGATGTAGAGGCCGCGAGGGCGACGGTAGATGTGGCTGTAATTCTGCGAGGCTGCTCCAACGATAGGAGTGTAGATGATGGGCATCATCTCGGCGATATGGAGTTGGAGCAGCCGGTAGAAAAGCACCTCGTTGCGGTCTTGGAGGCTCGTAAGGAAGACATAACGCTCAAGATCGCTGGTCTTCTGACGATAATTCTCGTAGGTACGAGAGATCTGTTCCTCCATTGTGGCAACGTGGGGTGGGAGCAGTCCGAGTAGTCCGAGATCGCGGCGCTCATCATCACCGAAAGCACTGCCCTTATTGAGCATGGGTGTGTCGAGGAGTTGATGTCCGCGCAAGGTGACGCTAATGCTCACCACCCCATCCGGCCCCGCGTGCAAATCGTGAAAGCTGGTCATGTCTTCTCACTCTCTAAGTTATGATGGACGAACGACAAACGACGAACAGTAGGCGACACACGACGAAGAGCGGGGTTCTGATCGTCGTTGACCAGGGATTCGTCGGCAGTCGGTTGATGCGCAGGCTACCCGACTACCAGCAGCGGGACCGTACTGGCCTGCGAGACCTTCTGGGCCGTCCCGCCGAGGAATGCTGGCTGCGCCCCGCTCATGCCGTGACGCCCAAGGACGATCAGATCAATGTGTTTGCGGGCCGCCTCCTCCACGATCTCCTCGGCTACATGGCCAACCGGCACCGTCGTAGTGATACGGCGACCGGCATCCTGCGACATCTCCTGGGCGATATGATCGAGGTAGCTAAAAGCCAACTCGCGCAGCCGCCCGGTGGCATGGTCGCCGGTGAGAGCCGCGATGGGCGCACTATCGGGGGCGACGATCTGGGCCAGAAGTAGGTCGGCATCGGCCACCCGTGCGAGGCCAGCGGCTAGGGGCAGCGTTCGCTCGGCCTCAATCGAGCCATCGAGGGCCACCATAATCCGCCGTAGCGCCGGTGCCTGCGCAGTCTGACTGATGTTGGAACCGCGAGCCAGCAGGACAGGGTGTGCGGTGAGCTGGAGTACGCGGGTGGTGAC
This sequence comes from uncultured Oscillochloris sp., assembly GCA_903920315.1. Lineage (GTDB taxonomy): Bacteria > Chloroflexota > Chloroflexia > Chloroflexales > Chloroflexaceae > Oscillochloris. The sequence goes on along the minus strand of CAIXLU010000176.1, from coordinate 1,480 downwards.
GCTGCCTAATGCCCAGCGCAATAGCCCGCTCTTGCCATGGGTGGCCATCACAATCATGCTCTCGCCCAGACGTGCGGCGATGTCCACGATCTGCTCGGCGGGGAGGCCGAATACCACCTCCTGATGCACCTCCGCCACCTGCCCATTGAGGGTGTCGGCCTCCGCCTGTAGGTAGCTCTCGGCCTCTGCCTGAAGGGCTTCGCGCATCTGATCGGCCTGTTCCTCCTGATCACCAAGGGTGTCGCCCGCGACACCGAGCAGCACGGCTTCGTGGCGCACGACGTTACGCACGACTGATGGGGCGATCACGCGCAGCAGATGCACCTTCGTCGGCACCAGAGCGGCCAGCGTACGAACGATAGGCAGTGCCTGTTCGGCCAGGGCCGAGCCATCGAGTGGAACAAGTAACGTAAGCGACGATACTGTCTGCGTTGACATACCGAAACCTCCTGAATAGTCAGACCACGCCCAGGGTGGGCTAAACCCAAAATCCCACTGTGCGTTGAGCATAGCATGACATGCCCGCGCCGCAAGAGAAGAGGCATACTCGCCTGAGAGAATATCTCTGTACCGGACAGGTGCGAGGTTGACAAGACATCGCCTACAGGTATAATAGAGCTGAGGGTGGGATACCCCCCCCAGGTATATAATGTACAGCCCCGAGGAGGTTTGTTATGGCGAAGCCAGTGGCAGTCAAAGACGACGAATTCGAGAAAAAGGTACTCCAGGCCGAGCAGCCGGTTGTTGTTGATTTTTGGGCACCCTGGTGCGGGCCATGCCGGGCGATTGCAGCGACTCTCGACAAACTAGCCGGTGACTACGAGGGCAAGCTCACCATCGCCAAGGTGAACACCGACGAAGATCCTCGCTGGGCGGGACAATTTGGCGTTCAGGGCATCCCGACCCTGATTATCTTCAAAGGTGGCAAAGAGGTCAAACGGCTGGTCGGCTCGCGCACCGAAAGCGCGTACCGTGAGGCATTCGAGAGCGCCCTGGTCTGATTGTCTGGCCCTGGCGACCGGGAGGCTCTTATGGCCGATGAAGTTCGTCCACTCTCGCCAGCCCGTCGTGACGACGTACTGCTACGGCTGCGCCGGATCGAGGGTCAGGTGCGCGGCATCCAGCGCATGGTCGAAGAAGATCGCGACTGCCGCGAGATTGTGACCCAGGTAACGGCGGTGAAGTCGGCGCTCGCCAGTGTCAATGGCCAGGTGTTGCGCTGCTACGCGCAGAACTGCCTGGACAGCGATGAGCAACCCCGCGACAAGACGATCACCGATTTGATCCACCTCTTCGAGGGATCGAGCTAGGAGGGATGAAGGATGAAGGATGAGGGATGAGGGAGGAAAGAACCCCGGCCTCATCCCTCATCCCTCATCCCTCATCCTTCATCCCTCATCCCTCATCCCTCATCCCTCATCCCTCATCCCTCATCCCTCATCCCTCATCCCTCATCCCTCATCCCTCATCCCTCATCCCT
>CAIXLU010000175.1 GCA_903920315.1 uncultured Oscillochloris sp. | reverse complement strand
GGATGACAGCGTGCTTTTTGCGGTAGTGCCAATTTTGTGCTACGACAAGGTGTCAGGTGTCAGGTGTCAGGTTTATAGTTCGTAGTGACGCGCATCTGGCGGGCTGGAAGCCCGCACGACGCACAGCCCAAACGACAAAGCTGGATTGAACCCATGTCCTGCTGCGATTTGCTCCATGTGGGTCGGTGAAAGAATATGCAGGCGCGGTGAAAGAATATGCAGGCGCGGTGAAAGAATATGCAGGCGCGGTGAAAGAATATTTCACGGGCTGCGTCTACGTAGAGTCTGCCGAAAGTGGCATATAATGGGCGATACAGACAACGGGCAACTTGGTGATCGTTCGTCGCCGGTCGGTGGTCGAACAGAGAGAGGCATACGATATGCGAGCAAGTCGGGCGCGTGATCGGCAGGCAGAGGAAGAGACGAAGCGGCGGGCGGCGGTGGATGATCGCCAGCAGCGGCGGGCGTTTCGTCAGGCTGTAGACGAGATCGCAACAGCAATGGGTGAGACTGAGACCAAAGCTAAGGCCACCATCGAACGCTCTGTGGCCGCCCTTGGCATCGAGTCGGCCCAGGCGCTGCGCCACGAAGTTGAGGCAATCGAGGCCGCCGGTGGCATGATAACGGTTGATGGTAGCCGCAGGCGCACACCGGGCGGCATTTATCTGCTACTGCTCAAGCAGCGTATGAATGAGGCTGGCCGGAAAGATGAGCTAAAGAAAATCCTTACCGGCTGACCGCTGCATCGCAAAAGTCACGCGGTCTTCGTTTTCTTTGCGTCTTCGCGTCTTTGCGTCACACCATAACCATGCGTTTGACGCAAAGACGCGAAGACGCAAAGACTCTCATGTCGTTCAACGTGACAGCGTGACTTTTGCGGTGGTGCCAAAAATAGTTCTGTGAGTTTCTGTGTTTTTCTGTGGCCGCAGATCACAATAACATGTCCAACCCGTATACAGGAATAGCACAATGGATCGGCTGATACTTTGGGATGTGGACGGAACGCTCCTGACGACGGACGGGATTGCAGCCAAGGCGATGCAGGCGGCGATGCTCCAGGTGGTTGGCCCATCGGCACCGATGCAGCGCACCGGGTACGCCGGGAAGACCGATTGGCTGATTATTCGCGAGAGCTTCCCGAGCTTGGGCAGCGATGGCGTGGCCGAGCGACTCCACGAGTTTATCGCGGCCTACAGCGCTGGTCTGGAGCTTCAGCGCTCGGCTCTGTCCACCCGCTCACGGGTCTTCGCCGGCGTGTCTGTTCTCCTGGAGGCTCTCCAGGCCACAGCGCACCAGGCTCCCCTCACCGGCAATATTGCGGCGGCGGCGCGGATCAAACTGGAATGTACTGGGCTGCTGCACCTGCTCGATGTTGAGGCGGGAGCCTATGGTGACGATCACTACGACCGTGCGGCCCTGGTGCCAATTGCCGCCGGACGCGCCGCCGGACGCTACGGGCGATCCTTCAGCGGCCCCCAGATCGTGATTGTTGGCGACACACCCAACGACATCGCCTGTGGCAAGGCGAACGGTGCCCGCACCGTGGCTGTGGCGACCGGGCCGTACTCACTGGCGGAACTGGCAGCCTACGGTCCCGACGCGGTTCTGCCCGACCTGAGCGACACCGATGCGGCCCTGGCAGCGATTACGGGGAGAGAATAGGATTGTGGATTGTGGATTGTGGATTGTGGATTGTGGATTGTGGATTGTGGATTGTGGATTGGCACCCAATCTACAATCCGCAATCCACAATCCACAATCTGCACACCACCCGATTGCGTCCCGCTGCTTTCGCCTGGTAGAGAGCTTGATCTGCACGATCAAGGAGCGCATCCAGCGACATCGCCGCGCTCACCAAACCCGTGACGCCCACACTGATGGTCAGCGCAACTGGTTTGCCGTTCACATCAATCGGTTGCGAGGTCACCACTAGGCGAACCCGCTCCATGATCGCCTGCGCTTTGTCCGGCGACGTTTCGGGGAACAGCACCACAAACTCATCGCCGCCGAAGCGTGCCAGCACATCAATGTCGCGGATATTTTCCTGGCAGATGCGGGTCAGCGCGATCAATGCGTGATCGCCAATGACATGTCCGTAGGTGTCGTTGATGGACTTGAAATGATCGAGATCCATAATGGCTAGGGCCAGCGGGTGATCGAACCGGGCGGCGCGTTTGATTTCGTCAGCCGCCAATTCCATGAACCGCCGCCGATTGACGACGTCGGTCAGTCCGTCGGTGTCGGCGAATTGTTGCAGTTGTTCTTCCAAGCGTTTGCGCTCGGTGATGTCCTCCAGCAGTGCTACAACGTAGTGTACTGATCGGTCGGGGTGGCGCACGCACTGAACGGCAATGTGCGTGGAGATCGCGTGACCACCTTTATGGACAAAGCGTTTCTCCAAATCGTAGCCCTCGATCTCGCCAGCCATGAGCCGATCGAACTGCACCAGATCGATAGCCAAATCATCAGAATGCGTGAGTTCCGCCCACGTCATCGCCATCAACTCGTCTTTGGTGTAGCCCAGCATGGCGCATAGCTTCGCGTTTGCTTCGAGCCAGCCTTTATCCGGCGAGGTGATGGCGATGCCAATCAGCGGTAGTTCAAAGTAACTGCGGAAGCGCACCTCGCTGGTGCGCAGTTCATGATCGGCTCTTTGCTTTGCCAACAGCAACATACCAAACCCATTGGTCAGCATCAGGTAGTAGAGGGTTGCGAACATGATCAACTGGATCGTGTTTCCAGCGAACAACGTGAAATGCTCTGGATCCAGGGCTGCCCACGTGCCGCGCACACTACTCACCACGACCATCAACCACATGCTCCAACCGACGTGACGGCGTAACAACGAATGTTCGCTGGAGTAGCGCAACATGGTGTGTCCCCCAACGGCAAAAAAGATCATGACGACAAAGGACGTTACGACAATTCTGCCTGCAGCCGAGAGTGGCGTGACAAGAATACAAAGTACAATGATGCATACCGCAAAACTCGCCCTGTCACCAGCACAACCGCGCCCCATGTCACCCTGAGCGAAGCGAAGGGTCTGTCAGGAGGCCGGGATAGATGCTTCGCTTCGCTCAGCATGACATGACAGGGTGACTTTTGCGGTATTGCCTTTTTTGCATCGCACGATGCTATAGCAGTCCCATCCCGGTTGTGAAGGAGGAGTCACGGCTTTAGCCAGCTAAAGCCATGACTCCCCTTCACGGATCCAAGAGGATTGCTATGTATCGTCCTGCTATCTGCAATCAACGCTCCAGCGGTTTGCTCTCGTCATTGCCCCACTCGTTCCACGATCCGTCGTATATGGCGACACGCTTGCCGGTGGCGATCTCCAGGGCCAAAGCAACCGGCGTGGCCGAGACGCCGCCGTTGCAGTAGGTCACCACATCGCGGCCCTCAAGGCTATTAAGATCAATCCCGGCTGCGGCAAATTGCTCGCGTAGTTCTTCGGGTGAGACGTAGGTATGCCGTGGCCCGCTCACGAGCCTCTGATAGAAGATATTAACCGCGCCAGGGATATGTCCGCCGCGTACTGCCCGCGACTCTTCACCGCGATATTCCTTGTCGCTGCGGGCGTCAATCAGCAACCTGTCCGAACCAAGCCCGGCCAGGATCTGATCTGCCGTGCGCCGCAGGCTCGGCTGGGGTCGGGGCGTAAAGCTGGCCGCCGCAATTCCTGGCACCTCGGTGCTGATGGGTCGGCCTTCGGCTTGCCACGCGAGCAACCCACCGTTCAGGATGCGTGCGCCCTCGTGACCGTAGTAGCGCAGTACCCAGAGCAACCGCCCCGCGTACATCGAGAACCAGTCATCGTAGGCCACCACAATCGTGTCGTCGCCAATGCCCAGCCTGGAAAAGAGCGCCGCGATCTGCGCGGGCGGGGCCACCTGCGCCAGCACCGGGTCGTCCAGATCAACAATGTCGCGTGTCCAGTCAATATAGACTGCGCCGGGGATGTGTCCGGCGGCGTAGTCCTCTGGGCGGGCAAAGTAGTGTGGCTTCGGCTCGGTGGGCGGCAGCACCTTACCGCGTATATCAACTACCCGCACCTGCGGATCATCCAGATGCTCGGCGAGCCATGCGGCGCTCACCAGGGGGCCGTCGGGGAGGCTGATCATGACAACTCCTGTTGGCTGGTATTATAGGCGGAGAAATGAGAGATGATCCTAACTATACCAAATCTTTAGTATCCCGCATCGTAGAGCTAATTGACTCCCAATAAGGAACTTTTTTCATGCACATCCAATTTCTTGGCGGGGCCAGTGGGGTTGGCGCGACATGCCAACTCATCGAGGTTGGTGGTCTCCGCGCTCTGGTTGATGCCGGTGTGCGCGTGGATGGTAAGGATCGCCTGCCTGATCTCGCCGCCCTCGCCGGGGTTTCCCTCGACGCTATCTTGATCACCCACGCCCACGCTGACCACATTGGTGCTCTGCCCCTGGTGGCTGACCGCTACCCGGCCGCGCCGATCTACGCGAGTCCGGCTACCATCCGGCTCATGGAAGTGATGCTCGGCGATGCGGTGCGGGTTATGGCCCGCCGCGCCGCCGATGAACTGGAACTGCCGCTCTATGACGAGGCACTGGTTGCCGAAACCCTGCGCCGCATGCGCCCGCTCCAGATGGGTGCCCAAACCCTGCCCGAGTTGCCGGGCGTGGTCGTGTACGCCCAGCGTGCGGGACATATTGCGGGCGCGGTTAGCCTCGGTTTCGAGGCGTTCGATGGTCGCCTGGTGATCTCCGGCGATGTGAGCGCCACCCCGCAGCGGACGATCCTGGGTGCCGCCGTACCCGCCCCCGGTCGCCCCGACCTGCTGGTGCTGGAGAGTACCTATGGCGCACGGCTGCACCCCAACCGGGCCGTCGAGGAACGCAAGCTGGCCGAGGCGGTGGCGGCGGTGATCGCTCGCGGCGGACACTGCCTCATTCCCGCCTTCGCCCTTGGCCGCGCCCAGGAGGTCATTCTTATTTTGCGCGCCGCCCAGCGCGACGGGATCATTCCGGCCTTCCCCATTGCTGTGGATGGCCTGGTGCGCTCAGTCTGCGCGGCCTACGCCGCCATCCCCGATGCCCTCACTCCGTCCTTGGCCCGCCATGTGCGCAACGGTGGCAAGCCCTTCTTCAGCAGCAGCATCCAGCCCGTTGATACCCCGCAGCAGCGCGAGCGGGTGATCACCGGCCCGCCGACCGCGATCATCGCCTCATCGGGCATGCTCACCGGCGGCCCTTCGGTCTGGTACGCCGAGCGCTTGGCCGGGCGGGCCGACTCAGCGATCTTCTTCAGCGGCTACATTGATGACGAGGCTCCCGGTCGCCGTCTGCTCGATCTGGCCGATGCTCAACCCGAGGCCCGCCGCATGACCTTCGGCGAGCGCACGCTGCCGGTTCTCTGCGATGTTGGCCGCTACAGCCTGAGCGCCCACGCCGACGGTGACGAGCTTGCCGCGATGGTGCGCGCCCTCCAGCCCCGCACCGTCGCCCTCGTTCACGGCGATCCCGAGGCCCGTGCGGCACTCGCCGCCCGCCTGCGCAGTATGACCCATGTGCTAACCCCGCATGACGGCCAGGATCTCGTGATCGAACCCTCATCACATGGCGGTCGGCGCGTGGTTGCCCCGCCCGCACCCGCGCCACCCCTGGCCGAGCCAATCGGTGGTGCCGATGCGCCGATTGATGCCGATGGCCTGGAACGACTCTGGACGGCCATACGCGACGGTAGCGGCGTGCAGACTCTCAGTGTGCGCGAACTGGCCCGTGCCTGGTACGGCGACGCCGCCAGTACGCCGGAAGAGGAACAGCTAGAGGCGGCCCTTGAGTCCGGCAGCCCGCATTTTATGTCCCTCCCCCACGCCCCCGGCCTCTGGCGTTTGCCCGCCCCCACCGAAGTGCGCCGTGCCCAGGCCGCCGGTCCAAACCGCCGCAGCGGTCCGCGCCCCGATACCGCTGGCATTCAAGCGACAATTGACAGGTATCTGGGCAACGCCCCCGATCTCTACCAGCGCAGCATTGACCCTGACACGGGTGCGGTTGCGTTGCGCTATTTCTTCCCCCTGGTGGCAGCCGCCCGCGACGCCGAGGCCATCCGCCTGATCGCCGAGGAGATCCGCGCCCCAGTGACAGTCTGGCCGCAGCCGCACCAGGGCCAACTCGCCGCCGCCGCCCTGGAGATCCTGCCCACGGGCCTGATCGCCGAACGTGCCCCGGCGATCTTCCTTGACATCGGGCGGGTCGAGGTGCGCTGTACAGGTCACGCCGACCGACCAGAGGTTGCCGCCGCCGAGTCGGCCTTTATGGCCAAAACCGGCTGGACACTGAGCATCCGTTCCCCAGGGCTCGAACCAATTGTTCCCTCCGCCACGCCGGAGGTGGGGGAGCCGGACATCATCGCCCCTCGGCGGGGCGTGCGGCGCACTGAACTCAACTTCGCCCTCACGACTGCACGCACCTGGTTTGGGCCGGAGACGGGCTGTTATAAGGCCAGCGCCGATCAGCCCACCTGCCTCGTCACCCTGCGTTTCCACTTCCCCGAGATCGCCAAGGCCCAGCACAGCGCACAGCTCGCCGAACTGGCCAGCTTCATCGGCTGGTCCGTCACCATCTGGCCGCAGCCGCACCAGGAGATTCTGATGCGTACCGCCCGCGAGTCTCTACCGCCTAGCCTGCGCGCCTCAGGCGCTCCCGCCATCCAGAGCGCCTCCCGCGAGGTAGCCCTGCGTGCACAGGGCAGCGCCACCCCCGACGAGATCGCCGCTGCGGAGTCCGCCTTCACCGCCAAAACCGGCTGGACGCTGCGCATTGTGCTGCGCTAGACATGGTTCGTAGCGACTTTACAGTTCTACCCCCCCTAGCCCCCCCGCAAGCGGGGGGGAACAACGCATTGGTTCCCCCCCGCTTGCGGCATATCTTTACCCACATCTTTTGCTCTGCCGAGATGGGTGAAGGAAAGAGGGCATATGAGGCGTCCTAATGCATAATACGGTACATTTCCGCAACGTCGAGGAGGCGCTGAAACCCATT
>CAIXLU010000174.1 GCA_903920315.1 uncultured Oscillochloris sp. | reverse complement strand
CCGCCTGCGCGGGCGGTTCCGGCGTCGGCGCAGGCCGACGCCCAGCCGTAGGCTCCGCTGGGGCGACTTCAGTCGCCAACCGGGGTTTGCTCATGCCCTGCCAGGGTACGAGTCATGCTTGACGATTTTTAGAGCCTGTGGTATTCTCACCGAGGTTGTAGATTGTAAAGGTTGCACATACCGATGGCTTCCCTGTTTGTAAACATTCTCCTTATTAGCGGCCTCGTACTCCTCCTTGTTGGGTGGAGCAGCAACCGTTTGGGAGGGGAAGCGTAGCGACCCGGTACAGTAGTAAGGCTGAACCTCCCACGGAAGCGCGGGGGGTTTTTTCGTTTGTAGGCGCTAGAGATTGTGGATTGTGGATTGTGGATTGTGGATTGTGGATAGTGGAGTTAGCACACGATGTTCAATCCACAATCCACAATCCACAATCCGCAATCCATCAGGGGGTTCGTCTATGCGATCAGACACGATCAAGCGCGGATTCGAGCGTGCGCCCCACCGCAGCCTGCTGCGGGCGACCGGCCAGATTAAGGACGAGTCGGACTTCGGCAAGCCCTTTATCGCTATCTGCAATTCCTACATTGACATCATTCCCGGCCACGCCCATCTTCAGGAGTTTGGGCGGGTGGTGAAGGAGGCGGTGCGGGCGGCGGGCGGCGTGCCTTTTGAGTTTAATACCATCGGTGTGGACGATGGGATCGCGATGGGCCACGAGGGTATGCGTTTCTCGTTGCCCTCACGTGAACTGATCGCTGATTGCGTGGAAACGGTGGTGTCTGCCCATTGTTTTGATGGCATGGTCTGTATCCCAAATTGCGACAAGATCGTCCCCGGTATGTTGATGGGGGCGGCCCGCGTGAACATCCCGACGATTTTTGTCTCCGGCGGCCCTATGGCCGCCGGTGTTGATGAAGAGGGCAATAAGTCGGATCTGATCACGGTGTTTGAGGCGGTAGGTAAGCGGGCGGCGGGCAAGATGACCGACGAACAACTGCTCAAACTGGAGCAGATCGCCTGTCCTACCTGCGGCTCCTGCTCGGGCATGTTCACCGCCAACTCAATGAACTGTCTCTGCGAGGCGCTCGGCATCGCCCTGCCCGGTAACGGCACGATCCTGGCAATCGCGCCCGAACGGCACCAACTGGCCCGCCGGGCTGCGGCCCAGATTATGACCTTGGTGGAGCAGGATCTGCGCTTCCGTGATGTGGTCACTGCCGACGCGATTGATAACGCCATGGCCCTGGATGTCGCGATGGGTGGATCAACCAATACGGTGCTGCACGTCCTCGCTCTGGCCCGCGAGGCCGACCTGGACTACCCGGTGTCGCGCTTTAACGAGGTGAGCGACCGGGTGCCGCATCTGGCCAAGGTCAGCCCGGCCTGGGACGGCCCGCGCCAGTGGCATATTCAGGATGTCCACGATGCGGGTGGAGTGCCAGCGATCTTGGCGGAACTGGCCAAGAAACCTGGCGCGCTCAAGCTGGATGCGCGCACGGTGATGGGCGGGACGCTAGGCGAGAGCCTGGAGGGTGTGGCGATCCGCAACCCGGAATGCATTCGTCCGGCCAGCAACCCGCACTCCGAGCGCGGCGCGCTGAGCGCCCTGTTCGGCAACCTGGCCCCCGAGGGCGGAATTATCAAGGTAGGCGCGGTCGAGCAGCATGAGATGAACTTCCACGGCCCGGCGCGCTGCTTCGATAGCGAGGAGGCGGCTACCAACGCGGTGGTGAATGGCCAGATCAACCCCGGCGACGTGATTGTGGTGCGCTATGAAGGTCCACGCGGCGGCCCCGGCATGCGTGAGATGCTCTCGCTGACTAGTATGGTCAAGGGTATTCCTGCACTCTCCAGCACCACTGCCCTGATCACCGACGGGCGATTTTCGGGCGGCACCCGTGGCCTGTGCATTGGTCACGTCAGCCCCGAGGCCGCCGAGGGCGGGCCGATTGGTCTGATCGCCGATGGCGATATGGTGACGATTGACCTGGGCGCACGCACGATGACGGTGGCGGTGAGCGATGAGGAGATGGCGACCCGCCGCGCTGCATGGACAGCCCCGGAGCTGAAGTACCGACGCGGATGGCTGGCCCGCTACACGCGCATGGTGACGAATGCGAGCAATGGGGCGGTGCTGGAATAATAATGTGGATTGGGTTAAAGAGGAGCAAATTATATGTCAGAGACACGAACCGGCGCACAGGTGATGTGCGAGGCTCTCATCCGCGAGGGTGTGGAGGTGATGTTTGGCCTACCCGGCGGAGCAATTATGCCGTTCTACCACGCGATGTGGGAGTACCGCGATAAGCTGCGCCACGTCCTCTGTCGCCACGAGCAGGGCGCGGGTCACGCCGCCGAGGGTTACGCTCGTTCTACCGGTAGGCTTGGCGTGTGCATTGGTACCTCTGGCCCCGGCGTGACCAACCTAGTGACGCCGATTGCCGACGCAATGATGGACAGCACCCCGATCCTGGCGATCTGCGGCCAGGTCTCCTCGACGGTGCTGGGCAAGGACGCCTTTCAGGAGACGGACATCACCGGCATTACGATGCCGATCACCAAGCACAATTATCTGGTGAAGCGCGCCGAGGAACTGCCTTACGTCTTCAAGGAAGCTGTTCATATCGCCACCACCGGTCGTCCCGGCCCGGTGCTGATTGACATCACCAAGGACGCGATGCAGAAAATCTTCACCCCTAACTGGGATGTGAAGATGAATATCCCTGGCTATAAGCCGACCACCCACGGCAACCGCAAGCAGATCCGCGAGGCTCTGCGTCTGCTGTCCGAGGCCAAGAAGCCGCTGATCATGGCCGGTAACGGTGTGGTGATGGCGGGGGCCAGCGCGGAACTGCGCATCTTCGCCGAGAAACTGGGTGTGCCGGTGGTGACGACCCTGCATGGCATTGGCTCGCTGCCCGAGAACCACCCGCTGAACATTGGCATGCCCGGTATGCACGGCTGGGTGCATAGCAACAAGGCCATCCAAGAGTGCGACGTTCTGTTCAACATCGGTGGTCGCTTCGACGACCGGATCACCGGCAAGGCCAGCACCTTCGCGCCGCACGCCAAGATCATCCACGTAGATATTGATCCCTCGGAGATCGGCAAGAACGTTAAGGTGTCGGTGCCAATTGTCGGCGATGCGCGCAACGTGCTGCTGGCCTTGCTAGAAGATATGCCCAGCCACGACGAGTTGGCCGCGCTGCACGGCCACGCCTCGGACTGGATGGAGCATATCCGCGACATACAGGAGAAGCACGATGGCAAGCAGCAGTATGTGAGCCGGGCCAACACCCGTGGTATGGCCCTGCCGCCTCACGATGTCTACGCGGCCCTGAGCCAGACGCTTAACGCCCAGGGCAACTACGTGCTGGTGACTGATGTGGGCCAGCACCAGATGTGGGCCGCGCAACTGATTGACTTCAACGCCGGTCCACGTACCCACATCACCTCGGGTGGCGCGGCCACCATGGGCTTCTCGGTGCCCGCATCCCTTGGCGTGGCCGTGGCCCACCCGAATAAGACAGTCTGGGTGGTCTGTGGCGACGGCGGATTCCAGATGACCAACCAGGAGATGGCGACGATCATGCAGGAGGGCATCAAGAACATTAAGGTGCTAGTGATCAATAACGGCTACCTGGGGATGGTACGCCAATGGCAGGAACTGTTCGAAGGCAAGCGCTACAGCGGTACGCCGTTGAGCGGCCCGAACTTCGCCAAACTGGCCGAGGCATATTACTGGAAGGGCATCACCGTCGAGCGCACGGAGGATGTGCGGGCCGCGATTGACGAGGCTATGGCCACCGACGGCCCGGTGCTGATTGACTTCCGGGTTGAGCGTGAGGTTAACGTTTTCCCGATGGTGCCGCAGAACAAGTCCATCGGCGAGATGATCGAGTCTGAGGTGTAAGGGGTAGGGGCGCATCGCGATGCGCCCATACGGGAGAGGAAATTTATGCGCAAGCACACAATCGTCGCTCTGGTGCAAGATCGCCCCGGCGTCCTCAGCCGGGTCTCTGGCCTGGTGCGGCGGCGCGGCTATAACATCGAGAGTCTGGCGGTGGGCCACAGTGAGCAGCCAGAGATCAGTCGGCTAACTATCGTTGTCGAGTCGGAGGATGTCGAGCAGGTGGTGAAGCAGCTTTACCGACTGATCGAAGTGATCAAGGTGAGCGATGTCACCTTTGACCCGACAGTGGAGCGGGAGATGGCGGTGGTGAAGGTGCATGCGCCGCCCTCGGTGCGCCACGAGATTATCTCGATGTGCGGCACCTTCGAGGCCAAAATCGTGGATGTGGGAGCCACGACGATGATTATCGAGATGACCGGCACACCCTCGAAGGTGGAGAATTTTATCGAGATTGTGCGGCCCTACGGCATCAAGGAGATGATGCGTACCGGGCGAATCGCCATGGTGCGCGGATCCCGTGGCCATAATGCCGGTGAGTATATCGAGGCGGCAGCCGATAGCGTCACCGCTGTGCCCGCATAACGGGGCCGCCCTCACCCCCCAACCCCCTCTCCCCGAACGGGAGAGGGGGAGCCGAATACCCTGTGCTTTCTGCGTATTTCTGGAGGAATGAACCATCATGGCGGAGCTTTTCTACGACAAGCAGGCGGATCTGGAGCGACTCAAGGGCAAGCCGATTGCGATCATCGGATTTGGTAGCCAGGGCCACGCCCACGCCCGTAACCTGACCGACAGTGGCCTGGATGTGCGCGTTGGCCTCTATCCCGGATCCAAGAGCTGGGCCAAGGTTGAGGCCGCCGGACTCAAGGCTCTGTCCGTCTCTGACGCGGCCAAAGAGGCCCAGATGGTGATGATCCTGACGCCTGATACCACTCAGGCCGAGATCTATCGCGATCATATCGCCCAGCATATGGAGCCGGGTAAGACCCTGATGTTCGCCCACGGTTTCAACATCCGCTTCGGCCAGATTATTCCGCCGGCTGGAATTGATGTGAGCATGGTCGCCCCCAAGTCTCCTGGCCACCGTGTGCGTGAGGTCTTCACCCAGGGCGGCGGCGTACCGGCCCTGGTGGCCGTGCAGCAGGATGCCAGCGGCGGTGCCCTGGCCGACGCTCTGGCTTACGCCAAGGGTATTGGCAGCACCCGCGCTGGTGTGCTGACCACCACTTTCGCCGAGGAGACCGAGACGGATCTGTTCGGCGAGCAAGTTGTCCTCTGCGGCGGCGTTTCGGCGCTAGTAAAGGCGGGCTTCGAGACCCTGGTGAACGCCGGGTACCAGCCTGAGGTGGCCTACTTCGAATGTATGCACGAGCTGAAGCTGATTGTCGATCTCTTCTACCAGGGCGGTCTGAACTACATGCGCTACTCGGTGAGCGACACCGCCGAGTGGGGCGACTACACCGCCGGGCCGAAGATTGTCACCGATGAGACGCGGGCGGCCATGAAGCAGATCCTGACCGACATTCAGACCGGAGCCTTCGCCGAGGACTGGATCGAGGAGAATCACACCGGTCGGGCGCGATTCAACGCCATGCGCAAGGCCGATGTCGATCACCCGATTGAGCAGATTGGCCTGAAGTTGCGGCGGATGATGCCGTTCGTCGGCCCGCGTGAGGTAAAGCCGGGCGAGGGCGGAGCTTAGTGATTGTAGATTGCAGATTGTAGATTGCAGATTAGCCGCTGCAATCTGCAATCTGCAATCTGCAATCTGCAATGTAAGGAGTGAAACGACGATGGACATAGATCACGTACGAATTTTTGATACGACCCTGCGCGATGGCGAACAGGCCCCCGGCTGCACCATGACCCTGGACGAGAAGCTGGAGGTGGCCCGACAGCTTGGCCGTATGAAGGTTGATATTATCGAGGCCGGATTCCCTGCCGCCTCCCCCGGCGACTGGGCCGCCGTCAACGCAATTGCCCGCGAAGTGGGTACCCCCGATGGCCCGACCATCGCGGCCCTGGCCCGTGCGAATAAGGATGACATTGATAAGGCGTGGACGGCCATCCAGCCCGCGACCCATCGGCGCATCCACACTTTTATGTCAACCTCGGACATCCACCTGGAACTCCAGTTCCGCAAGAGCCGTGGCGAGGCTTTGGAGTTGATTGGCGAGATGGTGACCTACGCTCGGTCGCTCTGCGACGACGTGGAATTCTCGCCGATGGACGCCACCCGCTCCGAGCCGGAGTTTCTCTTCCAGGCGGTCAAAATTGCTATCGAGTGCGGGGCTACCACCCTCAATATCCCCGATACGGTGGGCTACTCGACCCCCCAAGAATATGGCGATCTGATCGCGGCCATTCGTAAGAATGTACCCGGTGCCGAGGGCGTCATTCTCTCGACGCACTGCCACGACGACCTGGGTGTCGCGGTAGCCAACTCGCTGTCGGGTGTCTACAATGGTGCCCGCCAGATCGAGTGTACGATCAACGGGATCGGCGAGCGCGCCGGTAACGCCTCCCTGGAAGAGGTGGTGATGGCTCTGCATACCCGCGAGACGTTCTACGGCCTGAAAACCCAGATCGAGACCCGCGAACTCTCACGCAGTTCGCGCACCGTGAGCAGTTTCATCGGCGTGCCTGTCCCCCCGAACAAGGCCATTGTCGGGGCCAACGCCTTCGCCCACGAGTCGGGCATCCACCAGGACGGCGTGATCAAGAACCGCATGACCTACGAGATCATGAGTGCAGAGACGGTGGGCCTGGACGGGAACGCGCTGATTCTGGGCAAGCACTCAGGTCGCCACGCCTTCCGCAAGCACGTCGAGGCTCTGGGCTACATCCTGGATGACGAGGATTTTCAGCATGTCTTCTTGCGCTTTAAGGATCTCTGCGACCGCAAGAAGAAGGTGGATGACCGTGACATCGAGGCGCTGATCGCGGGCGAGACTCAGCACACCCCGCAGATTTTTAAGCTGGAGCATGTGCAGTACAGCTCGGGTACCGGCATGATCCCTTCGGCCACCGTGCGCCTGATTGATCCTGACGGCGAGGAGCGCACCGATAGCGCCCAGGGTACCGGCCCGGTGGACGCAATTTATAAGGCGATCAATCGGGTGATCAACCGGCCCAACGAGCTGATTGAGTTCTCGATCAACGCGATCACCGAAGGGCTCGATGCGGTAGCCCAGGTGACGGTACGCATCCGCGAGCAGGGTACGCCTGAAGACGGTGGCAGCGACCCAACCAGCATCAACCTGACCGGCAAACGCGCCGCCCAGCAGATCTTCTCCGGCTACAGCGTGAACACCGACACGATTGTGGCCGCCGCTGAGGCGTATATGGGTTCGCTGAACAAGATGCTCGCCGCAAGCGAGGAACGGATTCGTGCCGAGGCCGTGGCCTACGCCGCCGGCTATACCGAGGGATAACCATTGTGGATTGTGGATTGTGGATTGCCGATTGATCGGCAATCGGCAATCCACAATCCACAATCCACAATCGCCATGCAGACTATCGCATACCTTGGCCCAGCCGGCACGTTCTCTGAAGAAGCGGCGATGACCTATGCGGCAAGTGAGGCCAGCTACCTGCCCCTGGCCAGCATCCCGGCGGTGGTGACAGCCATTGAGACCGGGGCGGCTGACGTGGGTATACTGCCGATTGAGAATATGCTCGAAGGCGGTGTGGTCTACACCCTCGACATGCTGATCCACGAGACCCACCTCCAGATCGTCGGCGAGTTGGTCATTCCAATCCGCCAGTATCTTGTGGTGCGCGAGGGGCTGCGTCTGTCCGATGTGAAGGTACTCTACGCGCACCCGCAAAGCCTGGGCCAGTGCCGCAAGTTCATTGAGCGCTGTCTGCCGGGGGTGGCCACCATTGCCTCGCTCTCAAATAGCGCGGCCCCCGCCGAGGCTCTGGCCGATGAGCGTCCCGCCGCCGCCATCAGCACCCTGCGCGCCGCCGAGATCACGGGAGCCAGCATCCTGGCCCGCGACATTGCCGATAGTCTCGGCAATGTCACCCGCTTCATCGGCCTCGCCCGCCATGAAGCACCGCCGAGTGGTGATGACAAAACCAGCTTCTGCTTCGGGTTCAGTGTAGATCGCTCTGGCACGCTGACGAACGCTTTGAAGGAACTAGCCGCCGAACAGATCAACATGACTAAGCTTGAGTCGCGCCCTTCGCGGGCAGTGCTTGGACAGTACATCTTCCTGGTGGATATTAACGGCCACCGCGAAGATGCCCACGTCGCCCGCGCCCTGGAGCGAATCCGCCAGCAGACGGGCATGTTCAAGATCTTTGGCAGCTATCCGTGCTGGCATGATCGCCGCTGAAACTCATCCGGTTTAGATACATTTGTTTCACAAGTAATTCGTATGCTACAATAGGACTCAGACACCTTCGCCAGACAGCGTGAGGGGCGTCGTATGAGCGTCAGTATGTAGGCTAGTGAGGATAAAGGGGTACCATGTACGACCTGATCATTATTGGTGGCGGGGCCGCGAGTCAGTCGGCGGCAATGTACGCGCAAGGGAAGCAGCTCAATTTCCTCCTTATCAGCGAGCATCTGGGTGGCAAGGTCGAGCCAGCATCGGCAGAGGGTCGCGATTATATGTTTGGCAAGATGCTGATCCACTACGATGGGCCTGATGATGAGGAGTCTGACGAGCAACTGATTGGTAGTTCGGTGGTTCACCAGTTCGAGCGCCAGCTCAAGCATCTGCGCGACCGCGTGCTTGAGGATCGGGTCTTGAGCCTGCGCCAAGACGGAACCAGCTTTGAGGTGGAGACGAGTGCGTCGGGAGTGAAGCAGGCGCGGGCGGTGATTGTGGCCACCGGCGCAAAGCCTCGGCGGCTGGATCTGCCCAATGTCGCCGACCACCTGGTCGCGAACCTGGGCTATAACACGACCCATCACAGCGATACGCTGCGCGGTCGTGAGATTGCCGTGATCGGGGCGACCGACGAGGCGCTGCTGAGTACGGCTGAGTTCGCACAGTCGGCGACGAAGATCTATCTGGTGGTGCCGAACCTGGATGCGGCCGAGCGACCTGAACTGGCGGCACTGGCGACCCTCAAGAACGTAGAGGTCCTCCAGGGCTACCGGGTGGCCGAGGTGAAGGGCGAGCCGCTGGGCCGTAAGCTGGTGCTGGAGCGCGACGGCACGCGGCGTTCGCTCACCGTCGATTCGATCTTCATTGACCTGGGCTACGAGCCGGCCACAGCACTGGTGAAGGATCTGGTTGAGCAGACAGCAGAGGGCTACATTCGGGTTGACCGGCGCAACGCCACCAGCGTGCCCGGTCTGTTTGCGGCTGGCGATGTGACCCGCTCAGAGGGCGAGCAGGTGCTGACGGCAATCGGTGATGGTGCTCGCGCCGCCCGCAGCGCGCACTTCCACGTGCTGACGAGCCTGGCCGCAAGCGCGGTAGACGCAGCATCCTAGTACGATAACGAGATGTGGCCACAGAAGAACACGGAAAGATACAGAAAAAATACATTTCTGTGAGCTTCTGTGGCTTTCTGTGGCTAGATTCGTATAGTACGAACAACAGGGAACAGGCAACAGATTGTGCCTGTTCCCTGTTCCATTCCTGGAGTTTCTTGTGCAGATCCACGTCTATGACACCACCCTCCGCGATGGCACGCAGCGCGAGGGACTCTCGCTCTCGGTCGAGGATAAACTCAAGATTGCCTTGATGCTTGACGAACTGGGCGTCCACTATATCGAGGGTGGCTGGCCCGGATCGAACCCCAAAGACGCCGAGTTTTTTCAGCGTATCCGCGATATGCCGCTGCGCCAAGCCCGTGTGGCTGCCTTTGGCAGTACACGCCACGCGGGAAGTGTCTGCATGCACGATACTAACATCCGCGCCTTAGAGGATGCTCAGACGCCGGTGGTCACTCTGGTGGGCAAAAGCTCGGTGCTGCACGTCGAGAAGGTGATCGAGACCACGCTTGATGAGAATCTGGCGATGATCGCCGATAGCGTGGCCTACTTTAAGGCGTTGGGCAAAGAGGTGGTCTACGACGCCGAACATTTTTTTGATGGCTACAAACTTGACTCCGCCTACGCTCTGCGTACCCTGCGCGCCGCCGCCGAGTCTGGCGCGGACGTGCTGGTGCTGTGCGACACCAACGGCGGCTCGTTGCCCAACGAGGTGGCTGAGGTTGTACGGAACGTCAGGCAATTTTTGATTGCAGATTGTGGATTGCAGATTGCAGATGCTGACAATCTACAATCTGCAATCCGCAATCTGCAATTGGGAGTTCATACCCATAACGATGGAGCCTTAGCCGTGGCCAACGCGATGGCCGCCGTGCAGGAAGGGGCAACCCAGGTGCAGGGCACGATTAACGGCTACGGCGAGCGCTGCGGGAATATGGATCTCATCCCGCTAATCGCCAATCTCCAGCTAAAACTAGGCTACACCTGCGTGAGCGCCGAGCATCTGGCCCGGCTGAGCGAGCTGTCGGCCTATGTGGCCGCCATCGCTAATCTCAACCCCGATCCCCACGCGCCCTACGTGGGCCGCAGCGCCTTCGCCCACAAGGGCGG
>CAIXLU010000173.1 GCA_903920315.1 uncultured Oscillochloris sp. | reverse complement strand
GTCTGCGCAACATCAATCCGGTTGGTGTCAATGAACGGTACGATGTAGACCGTCCCGATGCCGAGTTGGTCGAACTGACTGGTCAGGAATCCCTGGAACCCGTTGCCCATCGCCAGCATACCGATCACCGCGCCCACGCCAATCACGATACCGAGCATCGTCAGGGCTGCGCGCAGCTTGTTGGAGAGCAGGGCGCGGAAGGAAATCCTGAAGGATTCAATGATATTCATGGGGTTGCCCCGGCGATGATCCGATCCATCACGACATCATCGGCGGCTACCGTACCGTCGCGCACGCTGATAATGCGCTGGGCGTGCTGGGCCACATCGTGTTCGTGCGTAACCAGGATGACGGTGATGCCCTGCTCTCTATTGAGCCGCTGGAAGATGGCCATAATCTCCTCGCCGGTGCGGGTATCCAGCGCACCGGTGGGTTCGTCGGCCATGATGATTCGTGGCTCGTTGACCAGGGCGCGGGCGATGGCCACGCGCTGCTGCTGGCCACCAGAAAGCTCGTTGGGCTTGTGGTCGAGACGCTCGCCCATTCCCACGGCCTCTAGCGCCGCCTTGGCTCGTTCGCGCCGGTTGCCCCGGTTGCTGCCATAGAGCATGGGCAACTCGACATTACGCAGGGCACTGGTGCGCTGGAGCAGCATGTACTGCTGGAAGACGAAGCCAATCTTCTGGTTGCGGATTGCCGCCAACTGGTTGTCGTCTAAGTCGCCGACATTAACCCCGTCCAGTTCATAATCGCCGCTGCTGGGCTGATCTAAGCAGCCGATGATGTTCATCAGCGTGCTTTTGCCACTACCCGACGGCCCCATAATCGCCACCATCTCGCCCGCCCGGATGCTCAGCGAGACACCACGCAGGGCGTGAACCTCAACGTCGCCCATACGGTAAACTTTGGACAGGTTGCGGACAGAGATCATGTCGCTCATAGGGTGTTCGCCATATTAGGTGTCAGGTATTAGGGGGCAGGGGTCAGGGGTCAGGTATTAGGGGTCAGGGGTCAGGGGTCAGGGGTTAGGGGGCAGGGGTTAGGTGTCAGGTGTCAGATGTCAGCCCACCGATCAGCTCCAGACGCGGCTGAAGCCGCTACTACGAACTGTCACGATGAGAGCTGGCACCTGCCCCCTGCCCCCTGCCCCCTGCCCCCTGCCCCCTGCCCCCTGCCCCCTGACTACGGGGGTGGCCCCGCCGGGTTAAACGTACTAACGACATCCTGAACCAGCACTTGGTCGCCAACCTTGATGCCACTGAGTACCTCAACATTCTCGTTGTTGCTCAGGCCAATGCTGACATCCTGGCGTGTGCTGGCAGGTTCAACGCTGATCTGTCCACCACTGGTCGCCGTTACTGGGACGCCGGTTGGGTTGAAGATCATCACATAACTCTTGCCGCCCTCGGTGCGGACAGCGCGCCGAGGTACGAGCAGGGCTGCGTCCTTTTGGCTAGTGATAATTGCTACAACGGCGGTCATACCGGGCCGCACGCCTGCGCTCTCCTTGTCGAGATTGACAGTGACCGTGTAGGTAGTGGTGCCCTGAGTGCTGCGGGTAGCCTGAGGCGCGATTGAGGCCACAGTGCCGCCGATCTTGGTGTCGGGCAGGGCGTCCAGGTTCACCTGGACGCGCTGACCGGGTTGTACCTGGGCGATGTCCAGTTCGTCAATGGGTACATCAATATGGAAACTGCTGACATCTACCACGTCAATACCTGCGGTGCCGTCGGCAAGTTCGCCCACGTGCATGGTGATTGCCGCAATAGTAGCAGCAAAAGGTGCCGTAAGCGTGGCGAGATCGAGGTTGCGCTGGGCCAGTTTCACGCCCACCTCGGCGCGTACCACAGCGGCCTCACGGCTGGCCAGGGTAGCCTTGTTCGGGTCAGCGGTGAGCTTATCAAGGCCAACCTGAGCAATCTCGATGCTCGACTGACTGGCGGCCAGTTCACTGGCGCGGTTGGCCCCGGTAAGCTGACTCAGCTTGGCCTGGGCGCGCTGCACCGCAGCGCGGGCGTCAGCCAGATCCTCGGCCTTGGCCCCGGAAAGCAGTTTCTCGTGGCTGACGACGGTGCTGCGCAGGGCCGACTCATTGCTCTGGATGGTGTTAACCTCGTCCTGCTTGGCCTGATCATAGGCCACCTGCGCCGCGCCCAGAGCGGACTCGGCATCGTGGACGGTACGCAGAGCCTGGGCCTCTTGATCTTTACGGTCTTGAGTCAGGTCGCCGGGCAACGACTCCAACTGGCGGTTCTCCCAGTAGGTTTTGCTGTAGGCGTCCTGGGCCGTGCGCAGGGCGTTCGCCTTCGCCTCCACATCCCCACGGGCACGATCCTTCGCCGCCGCCAAGTCAACCCGTGATTGGTCGAGGGTATTCTGGGCGCGCAGCACTTGGTCATTGGATGTCGCCAACTCGTCGCTGGCTGGCCCCGCCTGGAGGCGACTTAGGCGAGCCTGGGCGCTGGCCAGATCGGCGCGGGCGGCGTCAATATCGGCCTTGCTGACGCTGGTAGCGACCTGCTGGTACTGGCTGCGAGCCTGAGCAATGCGGGCCTGAGCCTCGGCCAGATCAGTGGCACTGGCTCCCGCCAGCAACCCCTCGTAATCGGCCTGAGCCTGGCGCTGGTCGGCCTGAGCCTGGGCAAGGGAGAGCGCCAACCCCGCACTGTCAATACGAGCCAGAGGATCGCCCGCCCTGACCGTATCGCCCGCCTTCACTAGAATCTCCATCACCGTACCGCTCTGCGCAAAGCGCAACTGGGCACTGGCGGCTGGCTCAATGTTGCCGGTGGCGCTCACCGTCGAGTTGATCGTGCCGGTGCTGACCGCCACCACCTGCCAGCCAGTGGGCAGGGTTCCTGCCGCCGGGGGCTTGGGAGAGAAGTAGAAGACGCCGCCTGCGCAGGCGGCGATCACCACAAGCACACCGCCAATGCTCAGGATGAGCCTGCGGCGGCCATTTTTGTTTCGTTTGCGGGGGGGCTCAGCGGAAGCCATCGCACACGCTCCTTAAAAATTACTATTTCTATTGCGAAAATAGGCGGGTGTCGGG
>CAIXLU010000172.1 GCA_903920315.1 uncultured Oscillochloris sp. | reverse complement strand
CCTATCACCCGCCGGGACGCTTCGCTTCGCTCAGCGTGACACGATGCCGGGATACGTGAAAAATTCCGTATCCCTTTCGCAAGAACCGACATCAGGTACACGGAAAGCCCAGCCCGTGCTCACGCATACTCACGTAGTGCCCGTGGCCGATGATGATCAGATGATCGAGTACATCACACCCCACACGTATCCCGGCCTCCGCGATCTGCTGCGTGACCACGATGTCGTCGGACGAGGGTGTGGGGTCGCCGCTGTGACGATTATGCACCACGATCATCGCGGTGGCGTTGCGGCGCATCGCCTCTTTGAACACATCTTCCACACGAAGGGCGGCGGAATTGACCACGCCAATGGAGATCGTCGGGATCGCCATGACCACGTTCCTGGAATCTAACAGCACTGTGCGTAGGTGTTCCTGGTCGAGGTGGCCCATTTCCGCCATGAGCAGGCTGGCGACATCGGCGGGGCACCGAATCCGGGGAGACTCATCACTGCCGGTCATCAGCAGACGACGACTAATCTCGATGGCGACCGAGATCGCGGCGGCGTTTGCCTCACTGATACCGTGCCGACACCCGAGTTCGGCAGTGTCCGCATGCTGAAGCCCCTTCCATCCGCCGTGGTCAATGAGCATCTGCCGGGCCAACGGAAGCAGATTAGCGTCAGGAACACCGCCGTGCAACAGGATGGCAAGCAATTCGGCGTCGGAGAGGGCGGCGGGGCCAGAGTGACGCAGGCGATCGTGCGGCTGCGGGCCGGGCGGGAGTTCTGTGAGGCGAAGGGGATAGACAGGGGCGGCGGGCATCGGCGTTCTCCTTCGATCTGCGAGGTGTCAGGTGTCAGGTGTCAGGTGTCAGGTTCTGGCA
The DNA here is from genome assembly GCA_903920315.1 of uncultured Oscillochloris sp. Taxonomy (GTDB): domain Bacteria; phylum Chloroflexota; class Chloroflexia; order Chloroflexales; family Chloroflexaceae; genus Oscillochloris. Next base: position 10,156 of record CAIXLU010000172.1, on the reverse strand, counting down.
TGAACTGTTTCGCGTCACATGGGTGTATGGTCTGACGCAAAGGCGCAAAGGCGCAAAGAATCGTGCGTCGTTCCGCCTGACCGTGTTCCTTTGACGGTAGTGGGTGTATACCGTTTCAGGGAGGGGAAAAGTTACGCTACGCCGAACGCTGACGTCTGCGCGGGGGGGTACCACTACCGCATGGCGAATCTCACGCACCACAGGACTTTGGATTGAAGCCCAACTCCTGCTATGATAGGCCAAGTCACGCGATGAGACACAGAGGCTCTGCGCCAGATGTCCCCGATGCGGCGCACGCGAGCCAGGGTGGCACCCGATATGTTTGCATGATGCCTCGATGCGCTGAGCGCGGCGTACTGCCCACTGCGTGTACGTGGAAAGCTGCGCAACGGTGAGTGCGGCGCACGCGGTAAAGGTACGGTTCTATGGATCAGCATGCCCTCGCGCCACGACGGGTCGTCTTCTTCGGCGACTCGCGTGCGGACTGGTGGGTCGTCCCGCAGATGGAAGGCGTGCAGTGCATCGCCCGGGGAGTTCCCGGCGCATCGTCGGGCTATCTGCTCCAGCGATTCAGCGCCCTCGTCGTGCCGCTGCGACCAGACATCGTCGTCGTGCAGATGGGGGTCAACGACCTGGCGGATCTCACGCTGGGGCATCGCGAGATGGCGCAGGTGGTGCAGGTGGTGACCACAACCCGCAGGGCGATTGAGGCGGTGGTCGTCAAAGCCCGCGAGATGAGCGCACGCGTGGTGCTGACGACGATCTTCCCGCTCGCCCACGGCCCGCTGCCGGACGCGGCGGTGCAGCGGGCCATCGCCGAGGTCAACCGCGATCTGCTCGGCCTACGCATGGAGGGCGTGGCCGTGCTGGACAGCGCCGCCGTGCTGGTCGGGCCGGACGGCTACGTGCGCGATGCCTACGCCGACGACGAGTTGCACCTGAGCGTGGCGGGCTACACGGCGCTCAACGCGGCGCTCGTGCCACAGATGGGAGATTGCGGTCAGGGCTGATAGGTTGTCAGCGGTGGTATGTAGCGGGTTTCAGCGACGCTCACCTGCCTGCAAAGCGCCGGGCCTGCGCAATCAACGCCTCAAGCGAGTCTACCACCTGGATCTCAGGTCGCGACAGACGGCTCTGGATCGCAACATCCTGGCGGCGCTGGTAGGCGGGGTGTACGCCAACGAATATAGGTTTAGTCGTCATTGACCACGCCCCAAGCTCATAGAGCGTGATCGGGCACAGGGTCTCGGCGGGGAACCAGAACAGCACTGCCGTTGCCCTGCGCAGGTGGCGATATTCCCAGATAATCTGCTGCTCGGCGGCAGCCGGATCGTGGATGGGGAACGCGGCGCGGCGTGGGTTGAGCAGCACCAGATCCGTGTCGGCAAGCTGCTTGCACACCAACGCCTGCCAGTCAAGACATCCGGTGATACCACCGGCCAGAAACAGACTGCGCCCAGTGGTGCTCGGATGATAGTCGGTCAGCGCCTCGATGTACTCCATAGCGAGTTCCCTTGCGGTTGTCGTCTAGCATGATCAAGGCCAGATGTACAGCGGTACCGCGATGCCCCCTACTCGTGCTGATGTGCTACACCCCGCTCACAGGCGCGTCTGGGGCATCCAGTTTCGCCAGCGCGGCGCGAGCCTCGGCCAGCTCGCGGCGCATGCCCAGGCGCTCGAAGAGGTCGATAGCCTCGGCGAGGGATGCGCGGGCGGCGGGGAGGTCGCCGCGCAGAGTGTGGAGGCGGGCAATGCATTGTTGTAACTCTGCCACATGACGGCTTTCACTGTATTGGGAAGCATAGTTCTGTCCGTCTGCCAGCGCAGCAGCGGCGCGATCAGTATCATTCCGATCAAGATAGATGTTGGCAAGCTTGGTCTGGATGGAGACAACGCCACGCACATATTTATGTTGAATGGCGTCACGTAATGCTTCGCAGAGCAATTGCTCGGCATCGGAGATCAGTCTCTTTCGATACAAACATGTGGCAAGCCAACGACGATTAGCGATATAGGCACGTATATCGAGCTTCTCAGCCATTTCGAGGGTCTGCTGCCAGACAACCTCCGCCTGATCTATGTCCTGTTGTGCGATTGCAAATAAGGCAATCGCATGCTGTAGTTCAAAGAATACCGATTCAGGGACCTGAATGGTCTGGGTGATTTCGCGTAGGCGGAGGATAAAGCGCTCGGCTACATCCGGTTTTCCTTGTTTACACAGAATCTGAATGTGATAGGCAATGGCTTCGGCCTCTTCAATAGATTCCGCAAGCGTGCGTGCAGCCTCTACCCCGATCAAATTAATGGGCGGGTTTTGCTCCCACATGCCGCGCACGTAGTAGTAGTATCTGACTCCCTTGACGATCTTAAGCACCTCTGAAAAGCGTTTCTGGCGCACTGTCCACTCGATCACGGCATGGATCGTCTCTTGCTCCGGGTCGAGCATATCAAGCCGACTGAGGTCGTTCCAACAGTAGCCTACCTGCACTGTGAGTTGTGTATACCACTGGAGCCAGCGCTCGCGCATTTCAGCTTCGCTGTGGGGTTCTGCGCATAGCTTAGCAGTAGTGAACGCACGCACCAGTGGGTGAAGCACATAGCGCACTTCTGCATTTAAGCCAATGGGCAGGCGTACATCAATTAAAGCTAAGTCAGCCAGACGCTCGACCGCATTTGCAAAGGTATAGCTATTCACATTAGCGATGACTGCCATTGCAGCCCCACAGGCGCTTGACGCGAAGAGCGGCATAGCCAGCAGCACCCGCCGTGCGGCCTCGTCAAGCAGCGCCCATGCGCGGGTGAAGAGGTCATCGAAGAGATTGCCCCGCGCAGCGTAGAGATCGTCCACCACCTGCTGAAGCGGGCGGCGCTCGTACTTGAGCAGGCCCAAGGTCATGGTCAATGCCTTGGGGTTACCGCCAGTCGCCGCGAGCAGGGGCTCAAGCTGGGCACGTTCGCCAACGAGCCGGTCAATCTTCAGCACGCGGGCACGCTCCCTGATCAGATCCCACGCCTCGGCCTCGCTCATCCCGCGTAGCTCCACCGGCCAACTGCTGCGCCACTCGCGCCGGTACTCGCGGCTGGTGATCAGCGCCTTGCTCGGCTCAGGCAGGTTCAGCAGCCAGGTGAGCAGCGCCCCGTCGCTGATCGTCTCAAAGTTATCCACCACCACCAATACCTTCTGGCGGCGTAACAACTGCTCGACCTCGCGGCGCTTCTCGTCGTGGGCGAACTGCGTGAATCCGGGGTAGTCAAGGGTGCGGGCGATCTCATCAAGCACCGTACTGAGGTTCGTTGTGCCGGGCCGGTCTTTGTCGCTGACCCACACGACGGAATCAAATCGGGGCGTCTCCTCGTTGTCTCGTAGACAGTGCGCGGCCACCTCGCGGGCCAGACTGGTCTTGCCGTTGCCGCCCATGCCGACAATGAGCACAGCGGCGGTGCGTTTACCCAGCCCATCGGCGACCTCAGCGAACGCCTGGGGGCGGTTCACAAACTGGCTATAGGTGGGCGCGGGCAGGTTCTCGTAGACACGGGGCGGGCGTGGGCGGATAGGGCCGAGGGGACAGAGCTGATCGAGGAGCTTATCTGACTGATGGTAGCGCGCCGCGTGCAGGAAACTCTGGAGCCAATCGCGGTTCATGAAACCTCTGCGCACACACGCCTCAGCGAGGATATGGACGGTGCGCGGCTCAGGCGGCAGGGCACCGGCCTTGTAGCGCTGGATCGCGTCGGCGGAGACGCCGATCTGCTGGCCCAGATCATCCTCAACCACCGGAGCCTTCGTACCTTCACAGATCACAATGCTGCCGATGCCTGCCTTGAGCAGTCGCCCAAATGTCTCGCTGCGGTTCTTCATCATCACGTTCCTCACACATGCTGTAGTTCATCATGCCAGCATAGCCGAGCGGTGCGCGGAAAGCTGCGGGGTAATACGCGGAAGATTCCGCGTACCCTGTGCGGAACCTTCCGCCCTATCTGGCGATCTCCTCCGCGCCTCTTTGTCGTGTACTAGCATCAGGAAGAAACAGCGCACACCGGAAAGGATACCACGATGGAAACCCTGATTGTCTACGGTTTGATCGCACTCGTCGGACTGGCCATGCTGCGGGCGCTGCTGCCCACGCGGTCGGTGCCGCCGCAGATTATCTACGTGGTGACTGAGCCGACACAGGAACAGGGAGGCATGGGGTGTGTGCTGCCGGTCGTCGTGGTGGTTGTGATCGTCGTGGCGCTGCGGATGCTAGGGCTTTGACTGGCGAATTTCACCAGTGGGCAGCTGGTGCTGTCGGCATCAGCGACTCTCAGCGACCAGTCCGAGAGTCAGTGCCGTACACACATGGGCATCGTAGCTCGTCTATCCCCAGAGGACGAGGCGCACGAGGCGGAGGCTCCGCGCCATGGCGAGGGTGTCGCGCACCGCTAGGGTAGCCGGGGCGACTGTTTGGCGCAATAGGGCGCGGCTAGAAATGCCGCACGGTACATTCTGTATCGATCACTTCCCACGGCTTGCCCCGGTTGAACGTCGCCGCATCGACCGGGGAGGCACCCTCAAAGAGGATCTGGTGGACTCCTAGCCGCTTCACCCGCTTGCGCAGGCGAGCGCGATACTTGTTCTCCTCGGCGATCATGCCGGCATAGAGGATAGAGAGCAGCAGATCGACCGCCAGCGCGTCATCGCCATAAGCGTGGGCCATATGGGAGATCATCTCGAAGACGTGCAGCGACGCGGTCTTCGTCGTGCGGTGGTAGATCGCCAGGAAATCGACGTAGAGCATCTCGGCACCGTGCGTGATGGCGAGCGACTGGAGTTGCGCGAAGTAATCAGTATCTTTCGGCGGGTAGCGGGACTGACCGGGGCGAGTGAGATAGACGCACCAGGCATCAAAGCGCCCAGCGTCAAACTCCAGGACACTGCCGTCGTGAAAGGTGCGGAGGAGCGGCATTGGTGGTATCTCCACGCGATCAGGATGTCACAGATGCCCCGCTCGCCGGGACTTCGCCGCAGCCCCGTCACTCGATCACCGGGCTGCGGCTAGGTGACTGGCGGAATCCGCCAGTGGGCGGGAAGAAAGACGGCAGCGCCACCCTATCGTCGGCCCCACCTCACCGCCCCGGCCTGCGATGCCCTGCCCTACGGTCGGGCACGCGCCGGGCGAGGATGGCGGCGAAGCCCGGGGCAGCATCCCAGCGGGCGCGGGGCCACGCGGCGAGCAGAGCCTCGGCGATGGCAAACACGGCGGGGGCGTTGGGGCCAACGGCCTCGCAGATCAGCAGCTCGACCCGTGGGGCGGCAGGGGCGCATGGGTGACTTGCTGGCTGACTATCGAGCGATGGGAACGAGGATCATTTTACAGGCATGCTCACTCCCCAGTCTCCGATGCGGACAGCGCGGCGACGAACTCCTCCAGCTCAGTCATGAGATGATCGACATCGGATCGCAGGGCCACCACATCATCAGCGCCCAGAGACTCCAGTCGCGTGCGGGCGCGTGCGAGCCCCCGGGCCGTATCGGCGACCTGCTGGCGCAGGGATGGTAGCCAGCGGGGGGCGGCGGGGGCGGCGGACTCATCGCTGGCCTTGCGGATACGGGCCACCAATCGGGCCACCGTCGGGGCGTCAATGCCAGCGCGGCGGGGCGGCGGCGCGGGGGGGGACTCATCGGTCGCGCCCTGCTGCGCGGTTGCCGTGCGCTCGACGGCGATGGAGTCAAGCCGACGCAGCACGCCGTCAACCTGGGCCGGGGAGATCTCGCTTGCGCGCATGGCGCTGTGCAGCGTGCGGATCTGGGTCTCCTGGAGGCGCAGCCGGGCGATGTGCTGCTGCTGATCGGGCATAAAGGCGACGAGGCGGAGCAACTGCTGGCGGCGCGCCCGGCTGAGCTGCATGCGCGACTCCACCACCTCCCACGGCGCATCGCCGAGGGCCTGCTTCATCTGGAGCAGCGACCAGGCCCGCTCCATGTCTGAGAACTCCTCACGGGCCTCGTTCTCGGCGTACTGGATGATCACCCGGTCGGCGGGCGCGGGTTCATCCACAATGACCGCGTCAAGGGCGGCGATGCCCACCAGTCGCGCGGCGGTCCAGCGGCGGTGTCCGATGAGGATGAGGTAGCGGGCGGCCGGGTAGTCGGGGCTGGTGCCGGGGTAGACCACGATGGGCTGGATCTGGCGCTCTCTGAGCGAGCGACCGAGATCGCGCAGCTCGGCCACGAGGTCGGCGTAGGCAGGGGCGGCGGCATCGTTGACGACGAGAGCCTCGGGGAGCGGCAAAAGGCGGGCCTGTCGGCGGTCGGGGCGAAGATCCGGCGCGATAGACTCCGCCGGGATGCGCTGAATGGCGCGCTGGCCAAGATCGGCGAGGGCGCCGAAGTGCGCGCCGGCGGCGGCAACGGCCTGACCCGAGTCGGCGGGGGCAGCGTCGGGCGCTGCCGTCGGCGCGGCGAGGGATGCCGCACGCTCCTGAAGCGCCCTCAGGCGGTCAGATGTGCGGGGGGGCATCAGGAGCCTCCATCGAGCGTGATCAGTTCCTCGACCAGGTTGAGGAACAGGGCGCGCACCTCGGGCGCGTCAGAGCCCCCGTAGGCGAAGACCGTCTGCCGCATGCCAGCCGCATCGCGGAGCGCAGCACGCACGGGGAGAATCGTCTGGAGCAGCGAACTGGCGTAGGTCTCGCGCAGCGTCGCGTCGTAGACCTGGTCTCCCGCGCTGCGGGGCGCGTAACGGTTGCGCAGGACGCTCAGCCCGCGCAGGCGTGGGTTGACGCGCTGGGCGGCCCGCACCGACTCGGTGAGTGCGCGCAACGACTGAAGCACCAGATCCTCGGGCTGCACCGGCGCGATGCAGCGGGTCATGGCGCTGAGGGCGGTGGCGAGCACCGGGCCACGGGCGGGGGCGAGGTCGAGGACAACCACATCATAGGGCGGGGCGGGCGTACTCGCCTGGGCGAAGGCGTCCTGGAGCAAGAACAGGCCGCTGTTGAGCGCACCGGCGACCTGGACGGGCAGCGAGGCCATGGCAGGGTGCGCGGGCAGCAGGTCAAACCCTGCCAACGATGGGCGCACGCAGGAGCGCAGCGGCCGCCCCTGGACGATCCCGAGCATGCTCTCCTCGGGCCGGACGGTCTCAGGGCTGACGCCGAGCCAGGAGGTTGCGTGCGCCTGGGCATCGAGGTCGATCAGTAGCACGCGCAGGTTGACCTTGCTGAACGCAGCGGCCAGATTGACAGCGATGGAGGTCTTGCCAACCCCACCTTTCTCCAGAGCGATCCCATAGATCTGCATCATGACCTCTGCTTTTTTAGGGCTAGAACAGGCAATTCTTGCAACTTCCTGAATCGGGTTTTACCGCACCAGCAAGCCAAATCGCGGGGGCGTAATGTATTACGCCCCCCCCGGCTCGCCCTCGCCTGTCCGGCGATGATCGGCGGGGCGACCATCATAGGGGGTAGTTGGAACATTATCGCCCAGGGTATCAAGAAAGAAGGACACTTGGGTGTAGAGATGCGGCTGGCCCATGAGCCGTGCGAGCAGCGCGGCGAGGCGACGATCAGCGACGAGCAGCGCGGCGGGCGGGAGATCAAGTGCGTCGGCGATCATGTGGAGCCGCTCCAGCGTGATCGGCCGACGTCCCAGCTCGTAGTTGACCAGCGTGTCACGCGGCCAGCCAAGCTGCAGGGCGAGATCCCGGATCGAGAGACCGCGCCGCTGCCGCGCTGCCGCGATGCGCTGCCCGACATCCCGGCTGTGAGGGTGTGTCATAGGTGTCACGCCTGCTCTTGCCTTCATAGCACACGAAAGCTATGTTCAGAGCGAACACCGCCACTATAACGGCATAGCACATAGGTGTCAAGCACGAGCATTGAAGCACTGAGGTATTGAGAGGGTGAGGCACTGAGGGGGCGGGGCACCGCCACTCAGCGAGGGGCACCGACGTCGGTGTTGACGCGCCGCGCCGTGCGGCGTACCATTGCGAAAGATTAAAGAGTACAGGCGACAGGCGGCGATAACCGTGAATCAACGTAACCCCTCCGATCCAATCGATCCCCTGACCATCGGCGAGCTAATCACGCTCCAGGAGGCCGCCGAGTATGCGGGGCTTCATAGAGATTCGCTACACAATTATGCAAAACGTGGCAGACTGAAGGCCAGAAAAATAGGACAGTTCTGGGTCACAACTCGTGCCGCCGTTGATGAGTACCTCGCATCACGCAACCTCGATAACATTCCCAAAAAATTCCGCGATCCTACTTGACAGTGACCCTATATCAGGTTACTATGCCCTTATGAAATGACGATGCCCGACAGGTGATACGAACACCCATCAGGCATCTGACCCCACACCTGGTTTAGGCAGGCGTGAGGCTGGGCGTATCCTACCACAGGATACGGCGATCCCGGCCCACACCTCATTGCACTCTGCAATCAGGCTGGGGGCCGCACGTACCGACGTGTCATTTTGTCGGTGCGGCCAGCGCCCTGGGCAACGGGGCTCGCTGGAGGATCGCGATCACGAAAGAGACCGAAGCGTGCAAAGGACGCCCCGTTCGCGTCCCCAGCGTAGCCGCGTGAATTTCGTGATCACATCCTCCGGCCTACGGAGGATTCGCCGCGATGAGATCTGCCTTGCATGCCCGCACCCCCCGTGCGGATGACATGATCGTCCCTCACCTTGCTGTCTACTCCCCTGGTACACCAACACAATGCCCCCCCCGGCGGGCGACTGAAGTCGCGCCTGTGGGCGTTCCGCCGGGCGTCGGCCTCCGCCGACGCTGGAGCCGCCCGCGTCGGCGGACGATTGGATACCGGCCCCGTGACGTGACTTCAGTTGCCCGCGATATTGCGGGGTTTCTCGTTTCCCCTCACCGGCCTATAGCCCCCCTCGGCGGATGAAAACCAAAAGGTGGGAAATGCACAAAACCCCGTCAGTATACTGGAAAACCGCCCACAGCAGGGCGGAGAAATCGGTAGGAAATTTGGGGTGATGGGCGGGCGCGTGGAAACATTTGTTAGCGCGAATAAGTCTTGGGTTACGTTGCATGGCGCTGGGAGCGCGGGCGCACCACTCGCCAGAACCTCGGCGGGCGAGACGCCCGCACTTCCCAGGTTGACCCCGTGCTTATTCGCGCTAACACACATGGTCAGGGCTAACTTTTACGAGGTGAGGGCAGTGATATGCCACTGAACCGACATCAGCAGGCTGAGCCTGACGGCGAGGACCTGCTCTATGTACCACCACCGGGCGCGGCGGTCGCCCAGGCATTGCGCCGGGCCACAGCGATGCCCACCCAGCGCAGGGACACGGTCGCACCGCAGCAACCCGCGTTGGAGCAGGAAAACGAAGACGAGGATGAGGAGGATGAAGAATGGGACGAGGAGGATGAGAAGCAGGATGAGACACATGCAACGCGGCCACGTGTGCGTCGGCGGGGTCGCCCGCGCAGTGCGGGGCTGACGCGGGGCCAGCAGATCTTCGTTGAGGTCGGCGGTCTGCTAACCTTCGGGGTGACGCCCTACGGATTGGACATGGCATGCACCGTGATGGGGCTAACCCGCACGCTATTGCCCGCCAGCCTGTTAGGGTTAAGCATCGCGGCGGGCTACCACATCTTCACCTCGCTGGGCCAGCGCTACTTCCTGGTACAACGCGGGCCGATCCGGGTGGCGGGTGCGCTGCTGCTGGCAGTGAACACAATCACCAACCTGTACGGCATTATCCCGGCGCTGGATCGCATGCTGGGGCCGACGTTCCTGGGAGTCATCCCGCGTGACCCAGGGGTCTGGCCGGCAGCGGTAGCGGTGGCGGCATGGGCGTGGCTGGTCAGTGCGCTGGGGGTGCTGCTCGGTGTCACACCATCCAGCGAACCAACCTGGCCATCGTGGCTGGCGGGAGCAGCGGTGCTGACCGTCGTCTGCGCCATGGTGGCTTGGTGGTCGGAGATTCTGCTGGACTACTTTCTACGGCGGGTGCAGGTGGTGAGGAAAGGATGAAGGATGAAGGATGAAGGATGAAGGATGAAGGTGTCATCGTGTCACTAAACGTGAAAATAGGCGGGTGTCGGGTAGGGGCGCGTCGCGACGCGCCCCTACGATCCATTTTCATCGGGTGTTGTGCACGAATCGCATGGTTGTCTAACGCGAAAATAGGCGGGTGTCGGG
>CAIXLU010000171.1 GCA_903920315.1 uncultured Oscillochloris sp. | reverse complement strand
TGGCACGCTGTCCGGCACCGCCCGCCGTTGGGCTGAAGCCCTCGGCTACGATTGACGAAGCCCGCTGAAGCGGGCTATAGGAGCCCGCTTCAGCGGGCTTCGTCAATCATAGCCCGCCCGTTTACGGGCCGGGCGACTCACGAATGCATCAATCCCTCGATCAGCATCACCAACCCCTTCAGGCTGACGGGTTTAGTTAGGTATGCATTTGCCCCAGACGCCAGACATCGCTCGCGGTCGCCCGGCATGGCCAGGGCCGTTAGCGCAATAATCGGCGTTGCCATCCATTCGGGTTTGGCGCGCAAATGGCGAATAGCCTCTAACCCGTCTAGCTCGGGCATCTGGATGTCCATCAAAATGACGTCAGGGTGTACCTCTTCAGCGCGTTGGATGGCCTCATATCCATCGCGAGCAACGACGACCTGATACCCTTTATTTTGTAAATATTCGTCAATCGTCAGGATAGTGTTTTCGTTGTCCTCGGCTAGCAGAATCCGTGCCTTTGTCGGACTCAATTCCAATTCCGTCTTACAGGTTCGCGCCGTATGCACAGGGTTATTTCTTGACATAATGACAGACGAAGACGGCATCTCCTCCGGTTCAGGCACACGATGGTAGGGCAGCGTGATGGTGAAGCGGCTTCCCATGTTAACCGTACTCTCCACCGTGACGCTGCCGCCGTGCTGCTCAGCGAGGCGGCGCACCAGAGCCAGCCCTAGACCGCTTCCTTCGTGCTGGCGGCTCAGACTGGAATCCAATTGACTGAAGGGCTGGAAGAGCCTCTCCAGATCGTCGGACTCGATTCCAATGCCCGTATCGTGGACGACAAAGCGAATGTCCTCGGTGTCGGCAATCACTTCCAGGCGCACCTGGCCCCCGGCTGGGGTGAATTTTACCGCGTTGCTCAGCAGGTTCATCAGCATCTGCTTCATGCGCTTGGGGTCAGCCTCCATTACCGCCATATGGTCATTCAGGGAGAAGGCTAATTTGAGGGCTTTCTTGAGGGCCATTTCTTTGACAAAAAGCAGACTTGTCTGGCAGAGATCGGCGATCACGATAGGTTCAAACTGGAGATCAAGCCTCCCGGCTTCAACTTTCGAGAGGTCGAGGATGTCGTTGATCAGCGTGAGCAGGTGATGGCTGCTAGACTCGATGTTGTGAAGTGCGTCGCGTTGTCCCGCAGTGAGCGGGCCACGGATCTGTTCGAGGAGAATCTCGCTGAAGCCAAGGATGGCGTTGAGTGGCGTGCGCAGCTCGTGGCTCATGTTGGCCAAAAACTCATCCTTGGCCCGCGCCGCCCGCGCTAGCTCGGTGTTGGCCCGGCGCAGAGTCACTTCCGCCTGTTTGCGTAGGGTCATATCAACCAGTGTGGAGCGACTCATCACGTAGGCACCGGACGTATCGTAGATCGCGGTGGCACTGATCAGAACCGGCAGAGTCGTGCCATCACTGCGGATGAATTCTTGTTCCATGTCGCTGATCCAGCCGCGTTGTCGGAACACGGAAAAAACCGTATGGAACGTTGCCTGACTCGTGGGGGCCAGGAAATCGGTAATTGGACGGCCCTGCATCTCGTCGCGTGTATAGCCCAGCCAGGTCAACTCGGTCTCGTTGACCATGATCACGGTACCGTAAGCATCCAACGAGTGATACCCGACCGGCGCATGCTCGTAGAGGTCTTGCACTTCGGCACTGCGCTGCCTCACCCGTTCTTCCAGCGTCCGGTTCAGCTCCAGCAGCTCCTGCTGCGCCGCTTTGAGGTGCCGCTCGCTGTTGCGCAGCGTTATTTCGGTCTGCTTGCGCTCGGCGATCTCCGACTGCGCGAGCGCATACAGGTGGGCATTCTGGAGAGAGACCGCCGCAGTATTCGCGACCAGCGCAAGTATTTTGGCATCCACTTCGGTGAGCCGGTTGGCAAAATAGCTCTGCATCTGGATCACGCCCAGCACCGTATCTTGGGCCAGCATGGGAACATACACCGCCGACTCGGTGTAGCCGCCCTCTGTACCAACGTATGTCACGGGGCCGGATGCGATCCGATCATTGAGATTGGCCGCAATAATCAATGGCTGGCGGGTGTGGATGACCTGGCTCTGTGTCCCCTCGCCGGGCGGCAGCAGCGGAATCTCTGGCAGGGTGGTCACATCTATCGGCTCGCCGTCGTGGGTGCCATACATGGCCGTAATCATCTTGCGCTCCGCGTCGTAGCGCGAGATGAAGATTGTGGCCATGTCCGGAAATAGTTGCTGAACGGCGGTTGCCAGAGTGGCGTAGATTGATGCCTGGTCGAGAGATGTAGCCAAGGCTTGCTCAACCGCCACAACCGTGGTGAGTTGCTTGCTGTAATACAGGTGCGCCAGTTCATCATTCGTATTCATAACCCAATGTCCCATTATGCCCCCTTTCCCCTGTACGGAAGAGGGGGCTGAGTAGCGATCTGTGAATAGTGTAACAGCCCTGTGTTACTCAGCGGACTTCACCGCATGACCGCCAAAACCTTTGCGCATGGCAGCAAGTATCTTGGAGGCGAAGGAGTCGGGCCGACGTGAATGGAATCGCTCGAAGAGCGAGAGGGTGATCACCGGGGCCGGTACATCTAGGTCAATCGCGGCCTGGATCGTCCAACGTCCCTCGCCACTATCCTCGACGTAGCCCTTCAGCTTTGTGAGATCGGGATCCTCGCGCAGCGCGTTCTCGGTGAGGTCGAGCAACCACGAGCGCACCACGCTGCCGTAGCGCCACGCCTCGGCAATCGCATGCAGATCCAGGCCAAAATCCTGCTTGGCGCGCATAATCTCGAATCCTTCGGCGTATGCCTGCATCATGCCATACTCGATGCCGTTATGCACCATCTTGACGAAGTGCCCGCTGCCCACTGGCCCGCAATGAACGTAACCCCCCGCCGGGGCCAGACTAAGGAAGGCTGGCTCCAGTCGCGTCACTAGCTCACGCTCGCCACCCACCATCAGGCAGTAACCGTTCTCCAGTCCCCAAACTCCGCCCGAGGTGCCTTGGTCAATGTAGTGCAGCCCGTGATCCGTGAGCATGGCGGCGCGGCGCTGGTCGTCGTGAAAATAGGTGTTGCCGCCGTCAATAATCGTGTCACCAGGAACCAGCAGCGGAATAAGGGTCTGGATCATGCGCTCGGTTACGTCGCCTGCCGGCAGCATAATCCAGATGGCACGTGGCGCAGCGAGCTGTTCTACGAGGGCTTCGACGCTCGTTGCCGGGACGGCACCCTTCGTTGCCAGTTCATCTACCGGCCCGTGTGAGCGGTTATAGGCCACCACCCGATGCCCAGCCCGTAGCCAGCGCTCGGCCATCCCCGCGCCCATCCGTCCCAGTCCAATAATGCCAATGTCCATAGTCGGTGTTCCTTTGAGGGGGAAGATCAGGGAGGATACATTTCTCCCAGGCCCGCCCGTATGCGTATGCCTATTTTAATCTATAGACAAGGTTCGCAGATACTTTACCGTTCAGGCCGGAATATGGCATCCTGATGCGCTCGACCTGAAACCTGAAACCTCACACCTGAAACCTTGTCATAGCGATCCTATCCCGGTTGTGAACGAGGAGTCAAGGCTTTAGCCGGCTGAAGCCTTGACTCCCCTTCGCGTCTCCAAGAGGATTGCTATAATATGCAGAGTGCCTAACAGGAACGGTAGCAATTGGGAATTTCTATGTATAAACTTTTCCTGCTCCTTCTGACGTTCCTTATCGTGTCGGGCTGTACCTCATCCGCCGGGTCAACGCCGACGCCAAATCCGCCCACCCGCTCGGCTTCTCTCTCCACACCCGTGCCTACCCTTACCGTTACCGCTCTCCCGTTACCTACGGCGAGCATGACGAGCGGCCCTCCCGCGCCCACCATCGCGCCTACTCCCACACCGCCGCCCGATGGCATCCTGCCCGCGCCACTCTATGTCCTCGACTACGGTCAGATCGCCCGGATCGAGCGCGATGGCAAAAGCCGCAACCTCGTCACCAGCGAGAGGGTTGACATCCAGGGAGTCGAGCCGATTGCAACCTTTGCCGTGTCCCCTGCGGGAAATATCGCCTACGTGGTAGGCGACCTCAAGGCCGATAGGTTGGTGTGGACGGGACCGCATGGCGAGAACAAGCGCACTCTCTACGAGGCCGAGGGCCACGAACTGAGTCATCTGGTCTGGTCGAAGGACGGCCAGCAGATCTATCTGCGCATGCTCAATAACCGCCGGCCGCCCGACAAGCCCAGCGGAATCTACCGCATCGCGTCCGCAGGCGGCCCGCTGGAATTGCTCGGTGCCGACGACCCGGTTGATAATGTCGCCAACCCGTCGCCCACGATTAACGGCTACCGGCCCTTCGCCTTTTCGCCCGACGGGTCGCACTTACTTATCGAGATCTACTCAATCTACTACGACGGCTGCAGCCTGGGGATAATACCGGCAGCAGGCGGCGATCTCGTACGGCTGAATCTTCCGCTGAACACAAAGACTTTCTGCGGCGATGCCGCATGGTCGCCCGATGGTACTGCCGTCTATTTCCTGGCCGGACCAGATTCGGGGCCGACGATCTGGCGAGGAGATGCATCCAGCGGTGCCACAACGGCGATGGCCGCAGCCAATGTGCTATCACGGGCACCCGTCGCGCTGTCGGACGGGGCGCTGCGATTCTTCCTCCTCCAGCGTGACCCATCCGGCTCCGGGCCGGCGACATTCGTCCTCTCCTCCCTGATCACGCCTCAGACTGCGCCCGTCGTCCTCGGTGCCCCCTTAAGCGACCGTCTTGGCCATGTACTTTGGTCGCCCGACGGTGCCGGTGCCGTGATCAGCGTCGTACCAACGAACAAGCCGGTGGATCTCCGCTGGATGCCCGCCGATGGCGAACCTCTCTCTTTACCCAACTCTAGCCAAGGCATTAATGGTATGGCCTGGGGATCTGGATTTTAGATTTTAGATTTTAGATTTTAGATTTTAGATTGGACACAGTAGCTCCCAATCTAAAATCTAAAATCTAAAATCTAAAATCCCCAGAAGGAGCCGCCATGGCCGGGATTGTCCTCTACATCATCACCCTGCTCCTCGAATCAATTAGCGTCGTCGTGCGCTTTGGGATCATCAGCGGGTTGGTGAGCCTGTACGCCGGATGGACGGCAGGCATTGTCGTGGGGACGGTCGCCGGACTCGGGCCGATCATCTACTCGTTGCTGGTGGTGAGTGGCATTCCGAGCGGACACATCCTGGTGCGTCGCAGACTAAAGGCCCGCCCACTGAGCGAGACCGAGCGTGAACATATGGATGCGGCCCTCTCCCATGTCCATGCCAGCGGAATACCCTTCCCGCAACATATCTTCGCCGTGGACACCGAGGGTCTGAACGCGGCTATCTCCGGGCGGACGATGTATGTCTACCGCGAACTGTTCGACAGCCGCTACCTTCCGGGGGTGGTCGCTCACGAACTTGGCCACTTCAACAGTATGGACGGTCGGCTGCTGCTGGGCATCCGCGCTCTCACCGTTCCCGGCGGATTTATCATCGCCCACCTGCTGATCGGCCTGCTGCGCTGGGTGGCCTACGGCATCTCAACCGTATTGGTGGCATTTCTGATCGTCGTCTTCGCCTTCTTCCGCATCAACCTCGTAGGAATTACCAGGCCGATCCTCGGAATCACCCTCCAAATCCTCCGTATGGGCATCATCTTCGCCGTCGGCGGGATCGGCCCGGCGCTGCTCGGGTCAATCTGGCGATCCTACCTGATTGATCGCGAGTTCGCCGCCGATACCTACGCTGGCCGCATGGGTTACGCGAACGATTTGATTGACTTTTTCGAGACGGAGGTGCTGAGTGATGTGGCTATCCCCTGGTACGAGCAGCCGACTCACCCGACCGCAACGCGGCGGATAGCCAGCTTAACCGAGGTGGCGACACGCTTCCCGCAGGTGCGCGGCGGTATCAAAAGCGATCCGTCGGCGCGACGGATTCCATCCCCGCCGCCCACACCGGCCCGTCCGCAGCCATCCGCCGCCGTTCGCCCGTTGCGCGGTGCCACCCGCCGGGTGCGCCGAGCACATCCGGCATGGTTGCTCCCCGTCACCGCTGGCATTCTTGTCGCCGCCACCCTTGTTGCCATACTGCTCGCCGTCATCCCCAGTCCCCGTCCCGCCAACATCGTCATCCCCACGCCCGGGCCAACCCCAACCCTCGGAATACCGGGAGTACCCTAAATCATCCCCATCGCGATGTCCTCATGCGCGGGGCGCACAACACCTGATGACAATGGCCACGGATGCCTGACTATCGGCTATTACTACAGTTGCAGTTTGAATCACCCCCCCTAGCCCCCCCGCTTGCGGCATATCTTTACCCACATCTTTTTTTACCGCATTACAATGCGATAAACGGAGCAATGGGTCAAACCTGAGAAGAGCGACTGGGGCGTCTCCGCCGGTGGAAAATGTGCCAATTGGTGTTCATTGTGGCGACGAAATCGC
>CAIXLU010000170.1 GCA_903920315.1 uncultured Oscillochloris sp. | reverse complement strand
GAGGCAGATCCTGGACGGGAATCTGCATCGTCGCCGTGTCCCACTGGATGAGCGGGCGTCGGCGCAGATGCTGCCACATTCGGTAGACTGCTCGGTAATTCGGGTCGCGCTGAAGGCGGGTGGTAGGGCCGACGAACTGGCTGAGGGCGGCAACCTCGGCGAAAAGCGGTGTAGCCCGCAGGCTGCGTAATCGTGTTTCTGCGACGGTAACACGCTGTCGGGCCGCATCTGGCAGACGAGGCAGTTCTTGAAGATGCGTGACCCGCCGGGCGAGCAGGGCCAGCGTCCGCTTCAGCAGGCGGTTCTCGTAAGAGTCGTAACTGGCGGCAGGCTGCCGCTCGGGGATGGCGCGGAGTCGTCGGGCCAGGGACTCAGGTTCGCCCTCGTCACTGGCAGGTGCAGGTGCATCGAGACGTGCCCGGTCGAGGGCCGAGAGATCGCGAGCTTGACCAGGATCAACCAGAGAAATTCCTGGACGCAAGCGATCTGGCGGACGACAGGCGATCCGCTCGGCGGCGGACAGGAAATGGTCGAGGTCGGGGCCAAGCAACCCCGCCAGATCCTCGGCAGGCGACGGCGATCCTCCGCCCGCCTCTGTCGGCCAAGCCCCAGACTCAGTTCCGCCACCCAGGGCAAAGACCAACTCGCGCCCGAGGCGCTGCATATCATCAAGCAGCGCGTAGTAGCGTTCCGTATCAAGTTTACGCGGGCGCACCCGCAGGCTGGCCCGCAACTCCTCAGCCCGACCATCGGGCCACATGGCGCGCAGCAGCAACTCAAACGAACCCACCCCACCCTGAGCAATCCAGCGCCAGCGCCATGCCGGGTCGCCCGGTCGCAGGAATGGCTCCAGCGCCAGATCACCCACCCACAGGCTCAGCGTGGCACCCTCAGGCGGCAAGCACGACAATTCCGCCGCCTGCCACTCATCAAGGGCAACGGCATCGCTCAGGGCGATCCCGTTGAGCAGAAGTTCCATCATTGCAGAGCAACGCTTCCCGTCCGCAACACGCCCTCCTCTTTGCGCCTTTGCGTCTTTGCATCAAACCATACATCTGTTTGACGCAAAGACGCAAAGGCGCAAAGAATCTCGCTTCATTCAGCCGGACAGCGTTACTTCTGCGGTAGTGCCAAATCCACAATCCACAATCCACAATCCACAATCCACAATCCACAATTACAAGCCCAGCTTCGCCCGATAATCAGCGCTGATCTCCTCAATCAGCGCATCGCGCCGGTCGTAGAGCCGCCTGAGCGGGCGAGGCTCTGCGCAGGCCAGGACATAGCTCGTCAGGATTGGCAGGGCCACCGTGCTATCCAGGTAACAGACCACCGTGCCGGGGAGCTGATCGGGATCGATCTTGCCCCAGGTCATCGCCTCAGAGGGCGTGGCCCCAGAGAGGCCGCCGGTGTCGGGACGAGCGTCCGTGAACTGGATAAAGTAGTCGTGGCCTGCTTCATCCAGGCCCAGAACCTCCTGAATCTGCGGCTCGGTCTGGAGAATAAAGTTCTTAGGCGAGCCACCGCCGACAATGACTACCGCGCTCTGTCCACCGCTCTTCTTGGCGTTATAGACAATGGCCGTGGACTCATTCACATCGCGCTCGACATCAAAGCGACATTTATTGCCTTCCATCGCCAGGGCGGCCACATTCATGCCCAGGGTGCTATCGCCGGGGCTGGAGGTATAGATCGGCACGCCACACTCATAGGCCGCCGTAAGCATGCTCACATAACCACCAATGCCCAGAGCTTCCTCACGGGCCTTGGTGTACTTACCGAGCTTATAGTGCAGTTCCGCCGTCCCCATCGTCATCTGGAATTCCTCGCCGCGCAGACACTCGCGCACAAACGCATCGCTCTCCAGCAGCACATCCTGGTGGAAGAGAATATCGTAGATGCGGATGATCTTATTCTCGCGCAGCTCAATGTCGTTGGTAAAGGGAGTGCTCCCAAACAGCTCAAAGCCCAGCGAGCGGTGCATGTCGTGGTAGAGATTTGCCCCTGTACTCACCACCCAATCAATCAGGCCAGCGCGAATCAGCGGCACAATCGTCGCCGTCCCCAGGCCCGTAGGCGTCAGGGCACCGCTCAGAGTCACACCAATCGTCACATCAGGCTGGGCAATCGTGCGCGCAAAGAGCTGACACGCTTCGCGCAAGCGGGCCGCGTTATAGGCAAACAGATAATTGTCCACCAGTTCGCGCACCCCGATGTCGCCAGTCAGCGGGTGCGGGTCGAGTTTCACTCCGTAAGACATTAGGAATCTCCTCTGTGCATGCGACTTAATCTTAGACTTAGTTCGCAGATACTTTACCGTTCAGGCCAGAATGTGGCATCTTGATGCGCTTGACCTGAAACCTGAAACCTCGCACCTGAAACCTTGTCTTACACAAAAAACACGCGGGAGCGGCATTGCCACCCCCGCGCCTTCACCGAAAGGAAAGATCTACTGGTATACCGGCACATTCTGAGCCTTAAATTTACCGACAGCTGTGTTGATGGCTTCTACGCCATCACCAATCTGTATGATTTCCGCGATGACCTCAGTAGCTAAACCCAGCAAGACTCCCATATCATCAAAAGTAATGCTTCCTATGTAATTTTCTTGTATGGAATTTTCACGAAGCAATTCGAATATAATAATCAACACAATACCCACTGACAACTGCAAGGTAAAAGAAGTGACTGCACTTGTACCTGGCCCCGCCATAGGGAGAGGGATAAGACCGGCCACTTCGCTTGCCAATTTCACACCACCTGTTGCCCCTACTATTTTTGCTGTAAAAATAGTTAGTCCTCTGAGCGATCTGAGTCCATATACAGATGCCAATTGATCAGACATCATCTTCACAATCACGGTTTGAGGGAGAGCATCCACG
Organism: uncultured Oscillochloris sp.; assembly: GCA_903920315.1. Lineage (GTDB taxonomy): Bacteria > Chloroflexota > Chloroflexia > Chloroflexales > Chloroflexaceae > Oscillochloris. Next base: position 14,144 of record CAIXLU010000170.1, on the reverse strand, counting down.
ACTGGAATGGGAAGTGGTATGAACGCCTTCATGCTAAAAGATGTTCCTGCTCCTACCGTCGCGAAAGTGAGCGCGTGATCGAGGGCCTTTTTTACTTCCTGAGAAGACATGTCCGCTCCTTTGTATGCACGTTAGCGTGATGATAATACGCTAGAACCTTGTCAGCATAAGAGAAAACAAAACCCACAGTTGAGATTGGATAACTTGGAGTTAACGGTAGTTCATTGTATACCTGCAACCATCACCACCACTTACGACTCTTAAAGAATAGACTAAGCCCAATGCCAATGCTGAGCATCAGACCGAGGGCGAATGGGTAGCCCAGGGGCCATGTCAGTTCTGGCATGTGTGCGAAGTTCATACCATAGATGCCAGAGACCAGTGCACATGCCATTAGGATGATCGAGGCCAGAGTCAGAGCCTTCACCAATTGATTAAGTTGGTTTGACTGAAGCGAGAGGTAGCTGTCAAGGGCGCTGGAGAGCAGGTCGCGGTACGTATCAATACTGTCCGTCACCCGCACCAGGTGATCGTAGACATCCTGAATATAGGCGATCTCCGGGCCTTGGAAAAGCGTCATCTCCTGGCGCAACAGCACATTAAGCACATCGCGCTCGGGGGAAACCGCCCGACGTAGCAGCAGCAGATCTTTTTTCAGCCGGAAAATATCCCGGATCGAGTCCTCGCGGAAGCGGCTGAAGATCGTATCCTCCAACTCCTCAACTCGGTCAACAACACGATCCATCAGCGTGAAGTAGTTGTCCACAATCGTATCGAGCAGGGCGTGCAGTAGGCGCGTGGCATTTTGGCCAATCGGCGCGTTCGGCGCATGCCAGCGAGTCATCGTCTCATCAAGCTCACTAATGGGGCTGTGTCGGATGCTCACAAGGTAGTTTTTGCCCACAAAAAGGTTCACACTCTGGAGGACAATCTGGTCGCTCTCATTGTAGCGTGCGGCGTAGAAGATCAACAGATAATAGCCCTCGTAGGTGTCCACCTTTGGTCGCTCATGATCACGTACCGCATCCTCAATTGCCAGGAGGTGAAAACCAAACTCGTCACGCAGCAGACTCACCTCAGCCTCATCAGGCGACTCCAGATCGAGCCAGACCATAGCCTGCGGATCGGCCAGGTAGTCACTGATCGTGTTCAGGTCGTCAACATCATGGAAGGTTCCGGTATGACAGACGTGGAGGGTGTGCATACGTTCTGGTACTACGCCAATAGTCGATCTAAAATCGTCACCACATGCCGGTCTATCGCTGCCAACTCTTCGTGTGGATGATGGCTGTCACTCCCCCCCGAGACCAGCAACCCGTGGCGTTGTGCCTGATTGAGCAGGAATGTCTGCGTCTCCATGCTGTGACTGGGGTAATAGACCTCGATTCCATCCAGCCCTGCGGCGGCCAGGGCCGCGATGTCGTCGGCACTGGCGGGTACGGCATAAATACCCTTGCTGCGCCCAGGGTGAGCCAGTACCGCCAGGGCGTCCAAACTGTGGGCCACGGCGATCACCTCATCCACCCCCAGCGGGCGATAGGCTCCCGGCATGTCGGTGAGCAGGTAGCGCATCCCAGATTCCTCGTCCCGTTCATTGGCCACCCGGTTGGGCAGATCATTTTGGGCAGCCAGGGCCGTCGCAACATCGGCGACATTTGGCGTGCGTCCGAGTTCCTCCAGTCCTGACAGACGAAAACCGCGCCTTGGGAGATCTGCCATCAGCCGTCGAGCGTCCTCGGCGTTTCGATCAAACACTGCCGCGCATAGCGCACGCAATGCCGGAGCTTCTGGGTCTGCCCCATAGACCAGGGTGTGCCAGAGCTTACCGCCATAGGCGCTATCAATCTCGACACCGGAGACCACCCGTAGGCCGTGGCGTGCGCCCGCCACTTGGAGCGCACGCACGCTGGTGGTCGTGTTATGGTCAGCGGCAGCAATCACCGTCAGACCCCGTGCCGCCGCCGCTGCGGCCAGTTCCTCGGGTGCCCACGAGGAGTGATGCGGCGTTGCCGTCGTATGGATGTGGAGGTCAATCATACCTCACTTCTCCACCGGGTTCCCCGCCTTCTCCCAGTCCTGAAATCCGCCCTCCAGAGCGATCATTTTTGGGTATCCCAGATCCATAAAAATCTGCGCACCGCGCTGTCCAGAGTCGGGACGGGCCGAATCTCCGTAGGCAATGATCACCGATCCAGGGGCCAGGGCGTTGAGCTGTGTATCAATGTCCTTAGCAGTAATCGTGATCGCGCCGGGAATATGCCCCGCCGCGTAGTCATTTCCTGATCGCACATCAACGAAAAGTGCTGTCCCGGCGTCGAGGCGGGATCGGGCACTGGCCAGATTGATCAACTCAACCTTCGGGCCATTCGGATCAAGGCTGCCGTGGGCTACGGGCAGGCTCGTGTTTGTCATCTCCGGTGTTGTCTCTGTCGCGGGATGATTGGTTGGTTGTTCAACAGCGGCAGCAGGGACGGGACGGGGCACATCTCGCATCGTCAGGCCCACCGTCACGAGGGTAGCCACAAGTGCAACAGCACCAAAAATGATCGCTGGCAGCAGCCACGGCGGAACCTTGCGCCGCATCTCGGGCGGCGTATCGGGTGGGTTGGTCATGAAATCCTTCCGTGAAACAAGATACGGTGCGGAGCAACTGTCCAGCATCGCTGGACATCGCCCCGCACCGTATCTTATTGAACAAACCGGCAGTGCTACGGCGTTGGGCTGGGGTTATCGCGCACGGGGAGACCACGCTCCACCATCAGCCTCTTGGCCTCTTCAATTGGGATGTGAACCTGACCCTCAAGCGTGTTCCCGTACGTAGTGAGGAGTATCGTATCCTTCGCCACATAGTCCTTGTAGGTCACGCCCGTGTCAACCAGTGGTGTTGGAACGAAAGGCACGCGGCCAGCGAGGAAAATCAGCAGGCTGACCATCACAAAGGCCACCAGCAGGGCCGTCATAATACGCAATGCGCTTGGCGGCTGCGCTTGAACCTGCCCCTGATCATAGCTGCGTGAACGGTAGCTCATTAGTGGTGTCCTCCAACGTGCAGCCATTCCATGTTCGGATCATTGAGGGGCAGGAGCGCGGCGCGCTGTAGATTGCTGGCGAACAAGGTTAGCCAGAGACCTACCAGACCCACCGGCGCAGCCAGATTCATCCAGCTCACCTCAGCGATGTTGGCGTGAAAGGCGGGCAGGACGATCCAGGACACGTCAATGAAGCGCATCACGATGATCAGTGTAGCGATGCTGGCAAGCGATCCTAGTCTGCGCTTGTTCTTCCGCGAGATCAGCAGGAAGAAGGGCAGGAAGAACTGACCCACCATCAGGATCGGCACGATGGCGATCCAGCCGCCCTGCGTGCGGTGAACATACCAGGGCGTTGACTCTGCCACATCACCCGCCCAGATAATCACATACTGAGCGTACGACATGTACGTCCACAGCACCGTGAAGGCGGTCATCAGTTTACCGATGTCGTGGATGGGCTTGGTCGACACATGCTCCTCAAAAATCTCGGTTTGCCGCACCTGGGTGATGATAATGCTCAGGAAGGACAATGTCATCAGTCCTGAGCTGATCATGTAGTGGGCACCATAGATTGACGAGAACCAGTGAGGGTCAAGCGACATTGTCCAGTCGAAAGCGGCGAATGTCACACTAATCACAAAGAGCGCCAAGCCGATGCCGCTGAGCATACGCATACGCTTCGCAGACGCCTGGTTGCCGGTACGATCCTGATCCAGCGACCATGAGCGCAGCATCAGGGCCAAGCTCGTCCAGATCACAAAGTAGATCACCGCTCGGGCGACATAGAAGGTCGGTGTGAGCCAGGGTGCCTTATGAGCGATGCCTGGATCGAACAGTGGGCTGCTCGGGTCAATCACCCCTGGGGTTGCCCACTCATAGAGCGGCTGCGCTAGACCAAGTGATTGGTACGTGGTGGGGTATGTGGCGAGGGCGATGGGGATAAAGAGCAGACCCATCACCGGAAGCGCCAGCGCACCAGCCTCCAGCATACGCCGCACCGTAACGCCCCATGCGCCGCCAGTGAGGTGCTGAAGCATCAGGAAGCCCAGACATGCCAAGGGCAGGCTCATGGTGAAGTAGAAACCGAACAGATACGAGCGGAAGAACTGTTCGGGGCCAACGATAAAGTAGCCGGCCACCAGCAGCACAAGGCCAATCGCTGCCGCGACAAGGCCGATCGTCTGCAGCCGGCCGAGCTGCGGAACCCGAGTTGGTGCAAGAGAAGTCGTTGCCATGCGGAGAGCCTTCTAGTACGCCGGACACAGCCGACGCCGAGCGATCTACCTGTTATCTACCGAGCTGCGCACGCTCTGCCGGCGGTACATCGTCCACTGTCGCATTCTGGCTAAGCTGCAGGGCGCGGATATAGGACGCAATTGCCCAGCGATCTTGGGGCGTGATACGCGAAGCGTAGCTAAACATCGACTGGTAACCACCTTTGACTGGGTCGCTGCGGTAGACCCCATTGGTGATAATGTTGAAGAAGTGGGCAATCGGCGCATCGCGCAGGCGCTGCTGGTGGAAGTTGGCCGGCACGATTGATGCGCGTTCGGCAACGACGCTCTGCCCAAATCCAGCGACACCGTGGCAGACCGAGCAGTAGATCGTGAACTGCTGCTGACCACGAGCGAGCAGATCGGCTGTTACGGGGAAAGGCATCACCGTACCCAACTGCCCGTTTACCAACCCGGTATACAGGTAGGTATCGGTCTGCACCTGCCCAGCCACCACGGCACCAGGGACATTTGGCCGTGACGAACGCCCATCGGCGAAAAAGCTGCTGGGTTCGTAGGTCTTAAACTTCGGCTGGCTATACATGTCCGTGTGACATGCAGCCAGAAGCATCGCCATGAGTCCGATCCACCCATAGCGGGCGAGTCGAGCGAATGTGGCTAAGCGGCGCGAGCGTAGCGTCTGCATCGGAGCATCCTCAGTGCGCAACTTCAGAGACCTGGAGCGGGCTCAGCCCACGCAGGAACTGCGATGTTCGCCCACGATCGAAGAGCGGATCAACCGACTCAATACACAGAAAGAAGGCGTCCTGCGAGGCGCGCTCAAAGCGTGGGACGTTGAATACCGGATGGTAGGGCATCGGCAGGCCATTGAGGGCCAGCATACCAAACACGGCACCAAACGCGGCGCAGAGAATGCCACACTCGAAGGTGATCGGGATCATCGCCGGCCAGTTGGTAATCGCAATTGGCCGCCCACCGATGTTGTACGGGTAGTCGAGAAACTCACCGATGGCCTGGAAGATGAACCCGCTTGATGCGCCGAGCAATCCGCAGATCAGCACGATCCGTGGCACCCCGGTGTCTTCGGGCATAATCTCCTCGCACACTTCCTCAATCGGAAAGGGCGAGTAGGCGTCCATCTTGCGGTAGCCTGCCGCTCTGGCCTTCTTCGCGGCTTCGAGCAGCGAGTTCGGACTGTCGAACTCAGCCATGACGCCATAGATCTCGTTGGATGCTTGCATATCTCTCACCGGTATGAGGGTCAGCCGGTCAGCCGACCCTCGCGCAGTTCGTGGCTAGTCCGCCGCCGCCGGGTTGGGCTTATGGCCATGGTCGTGTCCGTGACCATGGTCGTGTCCGTGACCGTGTGCCGCTTCATTGCGATGCGCCCGCTCTGTTTCCTGATGCAGGAGCAGACGGATCTCGAAGATGTTAATCATCGGGAGTACACGGATGAAGATGAACGTCAGGGTGAAGAAGAGACCGAACGTCCCCAGGTAGAGTGACCAGTCCCAGACCGTGGGTATGTATATCGCCCACGACGAGGGTAGAAAGTCGCGCTGGAGCGATATTACGATGATCACGTAGCGCTCAAGCCACATACCTACGCTCACAATCGCCGAGATGACCATCAGGGCCGGGATATTCTGGCGCACCCGCCTGAACCAGAGGGGCTGGATGGCGACGGCGTTACAGAACAGCAGGCCATAGTAGGCCCAGGCGCTCGGGCCACTCAGCCGGTTGTAGAGCAGGTACTGCTCGTACTTGCTGCTGCTGTAGAGTGAGGCGAATACCTCCATGAAGTAGCCGTAGACCACAAGCATGCCGGTGGCTAGCATCACCTTCGCCATCACATCAAGGTGGCGGATGGTGATATAGCTCTGGAAGCCATAGAACGCACGCACCGGGATCATCAGCAACAACACCATCGCGAAACCCGCGAACACCGCGCCAGCCACGAAGTAGGGCGGGAAGACCGTCACCTGCCAGCCAGGAACCTGGGCAACGGCGAAGTCGAGGGAGATGATCGAGTGAACCGAGACGACGAGGGGTGTTGAGATACCGGCGAGCAGCAGCGAGGCCATCTCGTAGCGGTGCCAGTGGCGTGCTGAGCCACGCCAACCCACCGCCGCAAAGCCGTAGATGCGCTTCACCAGCGGGTTCGACGACCTATCGCGCAGGGTAGCGAAGTCGGGCACAAGACCTACCAGCCAGAAGAGTAGCGACACCGTCGCATAGGTCGAGATCGCGAATACGTCCCAGTCGAGGGGGCTGCGAAAGTTCGGCCACATGCCGTGAGTGTTTGGGAAGGGGAAGAGCCAGTAGAAGAGCCATGGCCGTCCGAGGTGAAGGATCGGATACTGGCCGGCACACGCCACAGCGAAGAGCGTCATCGCTTCGGCAAAGCGGTTAATCGAATTGCGCCACCCCTGGTTGAGCAGCAACAGAATGGCCGAGATCAGGGTTCCGGCGTGACCGATACCGATCCACCAGACGAAGTTGATAATATCCATGCCCCAGCCGACCGGGATATTAATACCCCAGATGCCGACGCCCCTGATGAAGAGCCAGGAGACCGATACCAGGAAGACCATGAGCAGAGCGAAGGCAACGCCGAAGCCAAGGAACCACGCCCTCGGAGTCTTGAGCGGGGCGGTCAGCGGGACATCACCAATCACGCTACTGATTGACGTGTAGGTTTCACCCGGCAGCAGGTACGTTTCGCCTGTGTCGGGCTGTGGTGCGGTGCGGATGGGCTGCGCCTGTGCCATCTGCTATCCTTCCTGCTTCTTCACCGTATCGGCGGCGCTGAGCGCCTCGAACGGGTTCCGAATACGGGCGAGGTACGTTGTCCGGGGGATGGTGTTGAGGTCTTGGAGTAGGCTGTAGTTATGCGGCTCGCTCTTCCAGGAAGCGACACGGCTGGCTTTATCGTTGATGTCGCCAAAGGTAATCGCCTCGGTGGGGCAGGCCGACTCACATGCGGTAGCGATGACCTCATCACCGATGGTGTAGGTCTCACTCCCCGCCGCAACCGCCGCCTTCTTTGCCTCGATCCGTGCGGCGCTAATGCGCTGGATGCAGTAGGTACACTTCTCCATCACACCGCGATTACGCACCGTGACTTGAGGGTTACGCGCAAGCTGGAGTGTGACCGTGCTGATGTCGGTGTACTGGAGGAAGTTGAAGCGTCGCACCTTGTACGGGCAGTTATTCGAGCAATACTTGGTGCCAACGCAGCGATTATACACCATATTATTGAGCCCCTCTACGTCATGCACGGTGGCGACCACCGGGCAGACAAGCTCGCATGGTGCCCGTTCACACTGCATACACGCGATAGGCATCAGGTAGGTGTCGGGGTTATCCAGATCGTCGCCGGCGAAGTAGCGGTCAATGCGCAGCCACTGCATCTCGCGTCCTACCGCAACCTGATCCTTGCCGACTACCGGGATGTTATTCTCTGCCTGGCAGGCGATGACGCAGGCGTTGCAGCCGACGCACGCACTTAGGTTGAAGGTCATCCCCCAGGCGTTGCGCCCGGTGTAGTCGGGAGCTGGCAGCAGCGTCTCGTACTCGTGATGCTCGGTGCCAAACTCTTCTTTATGAATCTCTTTCTGGATGTACTCAGGATCGAGCTTGAATTCCTCAAACTTGCCGACCCGGTAGATGTCGCGCCCCTCCATCGTCCAGTGATCCTGGGTCGAGACGAGGGGATACGTACTGCCGGTATCAGTTACCGATTCGAGGGTACCGAACCACGGTGCGCCACTCGTGCGTACCGTGTAGGCATTCACGCCGATGCCGTCACCAACACTGCCCGCCTTGCTACGCCCATAGCCGAGGTTCACGGTGATCGAGTCCTCGGCGTGGCCGGGGAGCAGCCAGATCGGCAGGTCAATGCTGCCGCCGTTGTAGGTCAGGCGCACCACCTTGCCATTAATCGTGCTGATCTGTTCTAGGTAGTGCTGGCTCTCGATGCTACCACCCTTGAGCAGGTCGGCGTTGATGGATGTCAGGTTGAGGATCTTGATTGCGGTGCGTGGGCTCATCAGGGCGGCGTTGTCCCAGACCAGCTTCGTCATCGGGCGGGGCAGTTCCATCAGCCAGCCATTGTTCGCGTAGCTGCCATCCCAGATTGACGGGTCGGGCCGAAAGACCAGTTCAAGCGCACCGGGGGCGGGGAAGCCGCCGGCCAAACCCTCTTCCTTCAAGATGGGCGTGCGTACCGCCGCAGCAGTGCCGCTGATCAATCCGTTGGAGAGGATGTCCTGCCACGCGGCGGCAAAATCGCCACTGATTTTATCCTTCCAATAGCCTTGCACAATTGTCAGCGGATCGAGGGTGGGCTGACCAAGCAGGATGGCAATCATCTCGTGGCTGGTCTTGCCGCCGAAGAGCGGCATGATCAGGGGTTGGATAATACCAGCCGTGCCATCGTAGGCCCGCGCATCACTCCAACTCTCCAAGCTATGGACGGCGGGGATGTGCCATGTGGCTCCTGACGAGGTTTCGTCGTTGAAGAGGCTAAGGTGGACGCTGAGCGGTACCTTTGCGGCCAGCCGCTCGGCGAAGCGCAGGTCGCCGGGGGCGTTATAGGCCGGGTTGCCACCGATCATCACCAGCACCTGAACCGTGCCAGCCTCCATCTCGTTGACGAGACTGACGAGTTCATTAGTCTGGTTGGTGGGCCGAGCCTCCACCGGGTCGGTGTAGATCACCGTGCTGCCGACATTCCCCAACTCGACGTTGATCGCGTGGGCGAGAGCGTGGACAATGGGGGGCTGCTGGTCGCCCGCGATCACCAGAGAACTGCCCTTATGCGCCTCAAGATCCTCAGCCAGGGCAGTCAGGAACTTCGTCACCGCCTCGCTGGTTGACTCCTCGCCCGCGCTGACACCAGGCAGTTTGAGTTTGGCAGCGAGAGCCTGGGCAAATCCGGCCACACGCCCAGCCTGGAGAGGCAGGCGGTGATCAGCAGTGGCACCGGTAGAGGATGGACTAGCCTCAACGACATAGAGCCGGTTCATCTCGCCGGTACCCTTGCGCACCCGCCGACCATCCGCAAAAGCGCGGGCGTAGGAGGCGAAGCCAGGGCCGGGAGAGAGGAAATCGGCGTCGAGGCTCAGCACCACCTGGGCTTTCGTGAAGTCGTAGCGGGTCGTGACATCCTCGCCAAAGGCGAGGCGGGTACCCTCGTAGACATTATCACGATTGATCGGGTCGTACTGATACCAGCGCGCCTGAGGGTACTGCGTGAGCAGTTGGCCAATCTGGCTAGCCAGGGTTGGCGAGGTAATGGTTGTTGTCAGCAGGCGCACGCCCGCACCGCCCGTGGCACTCTGGGCCTGGAGCGCACTTGTGATAGCACCGATGCACGCATCCCAGGAACTTGTGGCACCGTGGTTGAGTACCTCTGTCGAGCGATCTGGATCGTACATCGTCAGGATCTCAGCCTGGACAAAGAGGTCGGTGCCGCCGGCGCTGCCAGGATGCTGGGGGTTTGGCTCGATCTTGGTGGGGCGACCGTCGTTAGATCGCACCAGCACACCGGTAGCGAATCCGTTTAGCAGAACCGACGATGCATAGTAGAGCGGTACGCCGGGTACGCGACCGAGGGGCTGATTGACGAAGGGGGCAATCTTCTCGCGCGGCATGTACGTACAGCCGCTGATTCCGGCAAGAGCCAGGGAGGCACCCATCAGCTTCAGGAAGCTGCGGCGGGTCACTGGATCATTCAGTTCGGACGCGCCCTGAGGGAACTCGCGCTCCACCAGATCGCGGAAGGCCGGTGTATCGGCCAACTGATCGAGCGAGCGCCAGAGCTGTGGACCGCGAGCGTTGTGGAGCTGCGCGCGAACGGCGTCGAGGTCGGATGTCAGCTTAGAATTTGTCATAACGTTGATGATGCCTGATGCCCAATGCCTGATGCGACGGCGTGAGGGCTCACGCATCAGGCATCACATCTCAACACACTAGCGGTGGCAGATAGAACAATTGGTGAGCTGGGCCTTGTTCACGCCATACTGCTTGACCAGATCAGCACCGACCTGAAGCTGATTGGCAGGCTGAACATAGTCCATATTGAAAACCTGATCGCGCGGCCGGATGTATTTCTCCGGGTTGCGGTGACAGTTCAAGCACCAGCCCATGTAGAGGGGCTGTGTCTGCCAGACGACGGCCATGGTGTTGATTTGGCCATGACAGTTTGAGCAGCCGATGCCCTTGTTAATGTGGATCGAATGGTTGAAGTAGACAAAGTCGGGCACCCTGTGAACGCGCAACCATTCGACGGGCTTACCGGTCGCATAGCTTTCACGAACAACGGCCAGTTTCGGACTGTTCGACTTGATTTGTGAGTGGCAGGTCATGCAAACTTCGGTAGCCGGGAGGTTCGCGAACGACGATTTGTCCACCGAGATGTGACAGTACCGACAGTCGATTCCTAACACGCCCGCGTGAAGTTGATGGCTGTACGGGACCGGCTGCTCGATCGCCACGTTGATCTGGCGAAAGTAGTTTGAGCGGAAGTAGACGCCGAGGATCAGCGTCAGCTCAACGGCGAGGAGCAGCCCGGCGAAGATGCTCAGGCGCATAAGCAAATTCGCGTTGCGTGGGAAGATCTGACCCATCCTCGTGACTTTCTTGTCGTTGCCTGTGCAAGGTGGAAACTTGGGCTATTATAGAACTGCTTGACTTTTGTGTCAACCAAATGCAGGATTGCTGTTGTCTGTGGGTCGTTAAAGCGCAATGTAACGCATCACAGCCCCGATCTCCAAAAATGCACTCTTGACATATTATGCACAGCGTTTAAGGCTGGCTCTGATCTCATGGGGTATAAAATTGTGCGAAATGATTGCAATGACTGGTCAGAATATAGAGCTTACTTGTTCTTTATGGCGCAAATAATAGTGAGGAGGGATTGCCATGCGGGGTATTGACTTTGTGAAAAGAAACACATAAAATAAAGATCTCATATACCGCCGCTCATGAACTGGCGATTCGATGCGCTGCCTCTCGCGGCGACTCGTAACGACCCAGGAAAATCATCACCATAATGACAACATATCAGCCTGATACAACGAGACACCCGGCTGACGCTGCAGCCCAAATCGCAGCAGTCTATAGCCGTAACGGCGCTCGCCCTTGGCCATCGGCCCGCCCACGCATCGTGATCATCGGGGCCGGATTTGGCGGGATTAACGCCGCCCGCACCCTGGCAGGAAAGAATGTTGATGTGCTCATGATTGACCGCAACAACTACCACGGATTCTGGCCCTTGCTCTACCAGGTTGCCACCGCTGGCCTTGAACCTGAATCCGTGGCCTACCCTGTGCGGGCTATTGTGCGCTCCTTCAACAATGTCAGCTTTATGATGGCTGAGGTGACCAGCATCAACTTCTCCGCCAAAATCATTCACACTAGCACAATTCCTCTGCCTTACGACTACCTGATTATCGCTGCTGGTAGCGCTAACAACTATTTCGGCAACAATGCCCTCGCTGAACACACCTACAGCCTGAAGGACATCAATGACGCCGAGCGCCTGCGCAACCGGGTACTCTCGAACTTTGAGTACGCGGTCAGCGAGCAGAACCCGGACATCCGCCGCCGACTCCTGACGCTGGTGATCGTCGGTGGTGGTCCAACGGGTGTTGAACTGGCCGGTGCCTTCATTGAGTTGATCCGCCACGTCCTTGTGCGCGACTACCCGATGCTCGACATCTCGGAGGCGCGGGTGGTGCTCGTGGAGGCCAGCGACCGCGTTCTTGCCGTCTTCCCCGAGGGGCTTCGTCAGAGCGCCCTGCGCCGCCTCCAGGAGATGGGCGTTGAGGTGCGTCTGAAGACACAGGTGGCCGCTGTGGATGCGACCAGCGTGACTTTTGCTGATGGTAGCACGCTGGAGACGGACACGGTGGTCTGGGCGGCGGGCGTGCGCTCGGCGCATCTCGCAGATAGCATTGGTCTGAAGTTGGCTCGCGGCGCACGGGTGCCAGTCGAACCGACGCTGAATCTGGCTGAGTACCCCGATGTCTTTGTGGTGGGCGATATGGCCTACCTCGAAGGCTACAAGCCCGGCGTGGCTTACCCTATGGTGGCTCCGGTGGCCATCCAGATGGCTGAGCGTGCAGCAAAGAATATTGTGGCCACTACACGGCGTCGCCCTATGCAGCCCTTCCGATATTTTGACAAAGGCAACATGGCCACAATTGGCCGACGTGGCGCGGTACTCGACTCCTTTGGCATTCGGCTGACTGGATACCTGGCTTGGTTCGGCTGGCTGGTGGTTCACCTGCTCTCTCTGGTGGGCTTCCGTAACCGGGTGATCGTGCTGCTCAACTGGGCCTATAGCTACTTCACCTATGATCGCGGCGTCCGCCTGATCACTGGGCTGAAGCCGAACAGTTCGATAGATCGCGTTTAGGAGTGAAGCCCCAAGCCCCGTTAAGTGTCACCCTACAGGAATCGCAGGAAGACTTGGTTGCCGAGCATGCGCCCGTGCGGGGTGAGGCGCACTCGTCCGGGGGTGCGTTCGATCAGTCCTTGGCTGATCAGTTCGGTAATCTGTGGGCCATAGACATCTGCGAGAGCTTCCCCACAACGTGCCGCGAAGTGATCTTCGCCCACCCCAACATTCAGCCGTAGCCCCATCATCATCGTTTCAGCACGTCTATCGGCTGCGCTGAGCGGGATCGTCTCGGCCAGTGGTCGGTGTCCCGCGTCCATCGTGGCAATATACGCATCAATGGCGAGGATATCGGAGTAGCGATGGGGCGAATCACCGGAGGTAATATGCCCATACGCCCCCGCCCCCGCCGCCAGGTAATCGCTGTTGAGCCAGTAGGCGAGGTTGTGATGACAGGCGCGAGCGGGTATGTCAGGGAGAGTTTTGCTCTGCCCGACATCGTCCTTACGTGCAAAGTTTGAGATCTCGTACTGGACGTAATCGGCGGCAGCGAAGTGACTCATCGCGGACTCGTACATGGTGGCGGTGGCATCGTCGTCGGGGATGCTGACGCGACCTGCCGTGACCTGGGCGTAGAGCGGCGTTTGCTCCTCCAGGATGAGTGAGTAGAGCGAAACGTGGTCAACGCCCCATGTGACAATCTCGTTGAGGGTGTCTTCCCACTGGGTCTGATCTTGACCGGGTAGGCCGAAAATAAAATCGAGGTTGATGTTGTCAAAACCCGCCTCGCGGGCCTCGGCATAGCTGCGGCGGGCTTCATCAGCGGTGTGGATGCGCCCAAGAATGCGCAGGGTTGGGTCATGCAGACTCTGGACGCCCATGCTTAGGCGGTTGACGCCGAGCTGGCGCAGGCCGCGCAGGTAGTTGCGCCCAAGGATGGTACCGGGGTTGGACTCGCTACTCACCTCGGCGTTGGCGAGCGGCACGATGGCGCTGGCCGCCTCCAGCACACGCTCCATCTGGCCGAGGGAGAGCAGGGTTGGTGTGCCGCCGCCAAGGAAAATCGTCGGGTGCAGAGATGCGGCCTCTGCCGAGGCGTGCGGCGCAGGCGAAACGGTCTCGGCCAGCAGACGTAGCTCCGCACAGAGGGCGACGACATACGCCTCAATGCGATCTTCCCTATTGGCGTAGGTATTGAAGTCGCAGTAGGAGCATCGGCTACGGCAAAAGGGGATGTGGATGTAGAGGTGTTTCATTTATGCAAGGTGTCAGGTGTCAGGTGTCAGGTGTCAGGAGCCAGGCGCATCAGAATGTTTTAGAAACTGTCTGAAAAGTCATCGCCCCCCTCCCAACCTCCCCCCGATGGGGGGAGGAGTCGACTCCCTCCCCCATCGGGGGAGGGCTGGGGAGGGGGAATTGCGGGATATGTAACCTTTTCAGACAACTTCTAAGACAAGGTTCAAGGATACT
>CAIXLU010000169.1 GCA_903920315.1 uncultured Oscillochloris sp. | reverse complement strand
GGAGCGGTCACGTCGTCGAGAGCCTTCCGGCGGCGGCGTCCGCCATTACCTGCACCCCGCGCACCGTCTGGGTGCGGCGGCGCAGGTGGCACCGACCTGCCCGTGCCATGCGAGTCTGGCCCATCGCCCGCCTGATGCTGCGGCCCGTGCTGGCGCAGACGGGCATGCTCGCCCTCCTGCTCGGGGCCAATCGGGTCGCTCCGCCCTTCCTCCTGCTCGCCGGTTTGCCCCTGCTGCGCGCCCTGCTCACCCTGAGCGCCCTCGTCTGGCCGCACGGGGGGCTGCCCCCACGCGGCCGCGGGCTGATTCACACGAGTGCCGACCTTCATCTCGCCCTGCTGCTCACCCTCCGCATGGGCCTGCTGCGCGACCACATCCTGACCAGCGGCGTGCTGGCCGCCGCCGTCGCCCTGCCCCGCCCGCCGAAGCCCACCGCCTGCGGGCGCATCCTCGACGATGGCACCTACGAGGTCATCCTCGGCGACCCGTTCGCCATCCGCCACAAACCGGTCGACGAATTTGACCGCCGCATGTTCCTGCTCTTCCTGCGCGACATCCATCTGGTGCATCGCCCGTCGAAATGGCCGTTTGTCTGCCAGACCTGGCTGGCGGACTGGTTTGGCACCCTCCAAAAGCTGATCAGCCGCTGGGAGGACTACCGTGATGCGGGTGACGGGCAACGCCTGATGAGCCGCCACGATGGCCCGCTCCTCCCCTGGGAGCAGCGCCTGGCCCTCATTCAGCTCTGGGCGCGCCACCTCTGGTGGTCGGTGGCCGAGGTGCAGGCCGCCGCCGAGGCCGAGGGTCTCACGCTGAGCGCGCACGCGATCACCCAGATTGGCCAGGAGAGCGGGTTGCTGGTCGCCCGCCGGGTGCTGCGCGAACGCTTCCAGCTCAGCGCCGAGACCCTGCGCCCCAAGGACGACTGGCTGGTCACGCAGCTGTTTGGGTTCATCGAGCAGCTCCAGGGTCAACTGAACGCGGGAACCCCGCCGACCACAGAGGAGCGCCGCCGTCTGGCCGACCTGCTGGCGTTGCGCACGGAGTTGGGCTTGGGCACCGGCCAGGAGTGGGAGACCCCGTTGCCCTGGGGCTATCACCTTCAGCACATCCTCTGCGGCAACTGGGAGACCGTCGATGATGGGACGATCCGCTGCCCGCACTGCGGCAGCAGCCAGGTGCGGCGCAAGAGCCGTACCCCGCGTGCCAAACACTACGTCGATGCCCAGGGCCAGCCGCAGACAGTCGATGTGTTCCGCTACTACTGCCAGAACTCGGCCTGCGTGCACGGCAGTTTCACCACCCTGCCGCCCGACCTGCTGCCCTATTCGCCCTGGCGCACCGAGGTGCATCTCCCGGCGATGCAGGCCTACGAGCTCGGACACAGCAGCTACCGCCGGGTCGCCGCCGGGCTGGGGGTCTCGACGGCGACGGCCTACCGTTGGGTGAGCCAGTTTGGCGGACAGCTCCTGCCGGTCGCCGCGCTGTTCGGCGTCGTGCGCAGCAGCGGGGTGGTCGGGGTGGACGAAAAGTGGGTCAAAGTACCGACCAACGATAAGCCAGCGGGGACACAGCGGCGGTGGATGTACGTCTATGTGGCGGTGGACGTGTATAGCTACGACCTGCTGCACGTGGCGATCTTCCCGGTGCGCGGCACGAACTCGGCGCGGGCCTTCCTGCTCGCGCTGCGCGCCAAGGGCTATGTGCCGCAGGTGATCGTGACCGACCTCTGCACGGACTACGACCGGGCCATCCCGGCGGTCTTTCCGCACGCGATTCACCACCAGTGCATCTTCCACGCCCTGCAAGCCTGGCACGGATACCTGCGTGACGCCTACGGGACGCACTATCGCACACAGCGTCCTGACGCGGTGACGCTCCAGAACCAACTCGACGGCATCTTTCACGCGAGGACCAAACGGACGGCCCAGCGGCGCTACGAGAAAGTGATGGCCATGCGGAACGCCTACGTGGCGGCAACGCCGGAGGTGGAGGCGGTCTTCGCGAGCCTGGAGCGCCACGGGCCGAAACTGGTCAACGCCATCGAGAGCGACCGCATCCCGAAAACGAACAACACGGCGGAGCTGGTGAACCGGCGCTTCGATCAGCACTACCAGACGTTCTGCGGCTTCGACACGATCACCACGGCACAGACCTACCTGGCGGTGTTCGAGTGGTGCTATCGCTTCACGCCGTTCACGCCGGACGCGCAGAAGCGAATCCGGGGGAAGTGTCCGCTCGAACTAGCCGGCTACGACGTGGCCAGCCTGCCGATGGCGCAACTCTGTCGCGGCCAGATGCTCCATTGGCCCCCTGAGGCCCTCGGCGCAGTAGTCCCCAGGACGTAACGGTCTCCGTGATTGATCGGCGTTCTGTGGTGATGCCATGCTATACTTTTTGCGGCACACACAAAAGCCCACCCCCCGCCTGCACGCAATGGAGTGGGCCTCGTGACGATTGACTTATCGTGCACTATACCTGCTCAGTCTACCACACCGTATCACCGCCGCCGACTATGGGGAGACTCTATGCTGCCGCTCCGTCATCACCATGCCTCCTGGCATACTATCCCGCGTCGTATCGCCTTCGCTGTCATCCTCATGTTCTTCGTCAGTCTCCTGCTTTGTACGGCCTCGGTCTCCCACCCTGCGCACGCGGCGCACCTCGCGGCGCTTCAGTCCTGCACCAGCAGCAGTGCGCCGGGTGTGACGATGACCTGCACGATCAGTACCGCCGCTGAGATCGATAGCATCACCCTCACCGGCACCAGCGGCGAGGTCTACCTGCTGCGCGTGGCCGTCACCGCTGGGACAATGCATCCGCTGGTGCGCGTGAACGGGCCAGGGGGCACCCTGATCTGCCAGACCTCAAGCCCCTATAGCCTTGGGGCCGAGATCGCCGGATGCATCCTCACCCAAAGCGGCACCCAGACGATCAGCATCAGCGATACCGCCGCCACCGCCACCGGCTCCTACAACCTCTACGTGCAGCGCCTCAGTGCGCCAGCGAATCCGACGCCGCTGATCATCGGCGAGGTTCACCCCGCGACAATCACGACTGGGGCGGAAGCTACGACCTTTACGTTCACCGGCTCCGCCAACGACGCCTACCTGCTGCGTATGGGTGTGACCGCAGGCACCTTGCGACCGAGCGTGCGCGTGTTTGGGGCGGATGGCACCATGATCTGTAGTGCCAGCCAACCCTATGCGTTGGGTACCGAGATCACCCGCTGTCTCTTGCCCCAGAGTGGCACGTACACCGTCCTTGCGGCGGATACGTCCGTCGCCCTGACCGGCAGCTACAACGTGTCTATCCAACGGCTCACCACGCCGGTCGGTGCCACGGCGCTGACTATGGGTGCGACCGCGACCGCCACCATCCAGGCCAGCAGCGAAGCAGACACCTATACCCTGACGGGTACGGCCAATGCAGTATTCCTGCTGCGCATGGGCGTCACCGCTGGGAGTCTACGGCCCAACGTGCGGGTGTTTGGGACGGATGGAACCGCGATCTGTAGCGCCAATCAGCCCTATGCCCTCGGGACGGAGATCAGCCGCTGCGTCCTACCCCAGAGCGGCACCTTCACCGTAATGGCGACCGATACCGCCGCCGTCCAGACCGGCAGCTACAATCTGTACGTTCAGCAGCTCACCGCGCCAGTGGGCGCGACGCCGCTGGCGTGGGGCGAGCCGACCAGTACGACTCTGCCCTTGCCTGCGGCACTCGATAGCTACACTATCCCGGCGGCGGCAAGCGATCTGTTCTTGTTTCGGGTTGCCGTCACGGCAGGAACGCTGCGCCCGGTCATCTCGGTCTTCGATCCGGACGGGGTGAGCATCTGCACCGCATCCCAGCCCTATGCGCTGGGGGCCGAGATCGCGCAGTGCCTTATCCCTCGTGACGGCACCTTCCTGGTGGTCGTGGGGGATACGAGCGCGACCCAAACCGGCAGTTACAGCCTGTATGTTCAGCGGCTCACGGCCCCCGTTCACACCCGCGTCATCGGGGACAGCGAGACCCTGGCCGGAGCCATCCGCGCACCGGCGGCGGCGACCGCCTTCCGCTGGAGCGCAGGCGCACACGACCAGTTGCGCATCACGATGGCGATCACCGGCGGTGGGCTACGGCCCAACGTGCGGGTCTTCGACCCGGCAGGCACGCAGGTGTGTGCCGCATCCAATCCGTACAGCACCAGCGTGGACATCGCGACCTGTCTGCTGCCCCGGAGCGGCACGTACACCGTGCTGGTGGGCGATGCGTCTGTCACCGGCACCGGCACGTATCGGGTGGGATTAAGCTGTCTCAGCACGCCATGCGGTGCGGCGTACACGGCGGTGATGGGGCCGCAGGGCGGGCAGGTTACGGCGGGCGAACTCCAGATGGACATCCCAGCAGGCGCGTTCGCATCCCAGACGACGATCCAGATCACCCCGCAGCTCGTCACGACCGTGCCTCTTGCGGGGGGCCAACGCATCGTGCGCAGCTTCGCCATCCTCGCCGTCGGTGCCGGAAACGCTCCCGTCACCACCGCCACGTTGCCCGTGACCTACACGCTTCACGCGGGCGACCTCGACCTCCCTGCGCAGGGCATCACCGCGAGCAGCGTGAGCCTCGCATTTGGGAACGTGACCGGGCCGCAGTGGACAACCGTGTCCCAGAGCGACACGGGGGACAGCCTCAGCGCCAGCAGCACGACGATTGCCGATGTGGCCCTTCTCGCAACGACCGCACGCAAGGTTTACCTGCCACTGCTGCGGCGGTAACGGATGGTAGACGCGAAAGCGGAGCGGATAGCAACCGCGCTGGAGGCGCGGTGAAAACGTGATGTCCATGGCTTACTTCTTCCGCTCTCCGCTATACGCAGCGAGGCGCACCGCAACACGGTCTCATCACGGGAGTACGCGCCACAAACCACTATGCTATACTGTTCGACAGCATACACAAAACCCACTCGCCGCCGCCAAAGCACAGAGTGGGTTCTGGTACACGTTCTTTTTTTGTGGTGTGCAGCACTATTGTAGCACTCCCCGTGCGAACCCCGCAAGGATTGCTCATGGCTTTGCACCCGCGCCGTGTGGGACAGCGGTCGCTCTTGCGTGAACGCTGCTCCCCTGAAGAGGTTACGATGTTCCTACGGTCTGGGGCGCGTTGGTTACGCTTTCCTTCTGCGATGACATCTGTGCCGTCTGGTGTGCGATGGAGGTGATGCTTCCCACCCTCATCGCCCAGCTCCGCGCTGCCGTTGGCTACCTCGGTGAGCGCGACCAGCATGGCTGGTGGCAGAGCATGTTTCTGAGCGCGGGCAGCACCCCCTTTCTCACGCCGGTGTGCGGACGAACCCTCGTCCTCGCCCGGTGCGTTGGCACGACCCAGGCTGCTGCTCTGCGACACGATGAGCGTATCGGCGTGGGGCGGGTCTTTCACCTGTTTCGTCTGCCTGAGGATCTGGAGCAGACTATTCACCACACGCTGCACGACCCCACAATCGCGCCACATATCGCGGCACTCATCACACGCCCGGACGCCGCCCTGTCCTACCTCCAGGGTGAGGCGCAGCGCACCGAGGGCGGCGGTGTCGGCCCGACTCGGGTTGGTGCCGTTCACGCAGTACACGAGCGCACGTCCTGGCGCATGGTCGCGGCGCACTATGCCCACGCCTTCTGCGCTCAGGTTCAGGTCTATCCCTACTTTACGGAGCAGGTATGATGGTGATGGCCGCACGCGAGAATGCCTACACGGTTCGGCTCGCTGCCGGCCTTGGGATGACGGAGGAAACCGTTATTCTGCTTGACCTTTGGCAGGAGGGGATGGATACGAGGGCGCTCACCCGTGCCGCCCGCGAGTCCGGTCGCTTCCCCGGAATCTCGGCGAGTCGCCTGGACAACCTCGTCTCTGATGGCTTTGCTCTCCGCTACCTTGTCTCGCAGGGTGCGCCTGCTCGGCTCCTTAAAGCCCTCCAGCCGTACCTGTCCCGACGCGAGTTCGAGCAATTGTTGTTTCTCTACACCTGCCGCGCCCACCCCATTCTCGCCGACTTTGTGGGTGAGGTGTACTGGCCTGCCTATGCCGCTGGCCGCGTGCGCCTCGATAACGGAGATGCACGCCAGTTTGTGACCCACGGGAACCAGGAGGGTAAGACGACTACCCCCTGGGCGGAGAGTACCATCCGCCGTGCGGCGGGCTATCTCACCGGCTGCTGCGCCGACTTTGGCCTCTTGGAGCGCGGTAGGCGGACGGAGCGGCGTATCCTGACCTATCGGCTGGAGTCGCGTACCGGGGCGATCCTAGCCTACGAGTGCCACTTTGCGGGTCTCGGTGACAATCGGCTCATCGCGAACCCCGACTGGGCGTTGTTTGGCCTGACCCCCGAGGATGTGCTAACCGAACTGAAGCACCTCGCGCTCAAGGGCCAGCTCATTGTGCAGACTGCCGGTCACGTCACCCAGATTAGCTGGCCCTACACGACGATGGATGAGGTCATTGATGCAATCGCTCACGGCCACCTTTGATGAGGTGATGGCGCGGGTGCGGCAGGGCCGGGATCTCGGCCACGCCAGCTTCGAGCCGGTCTACTATCTCATTTTCCACCCCCGCCAGATCCTGGACGTGAAGCGTGAGCTGCCTGCCTGGATGCATCGCTTACGCAATGAAGGCTGGGATGTCCAGCGATTCTCCATCGCGGAGCATGTCTCCGCCATCCTTGGCACGGCCCCCTTGCGCACACTCTGGCTCACCGCCGACCGCAAGGCACCGCTCGATTGGGATAAACCCAACAAGTCCCTGGCGAATGCGCTGACCACGGGTGCGGATACGCTTCAGGGGCGACTCAAAGCGCAGATGGAACACCTGCGGGAACATTCCAAGGCCATCATGCTTGTCACCGATCTGGAGGCGTTGCACCCTTACACACGCATCGGGGCCATCGAAAGCCAACTCTACGGCTCCTTTGTCGCCCCGACCCTCTTTCTCTATCCCGGCGAGCGCACCGGCACGACCCGGCTCAAGTTCCTTGGCTTCTACCCTGAGGATGGCAACTACCGCTCGGTTCATGTTGGCGGATGAGGGGGGTCAGTGGTCAGTAGGCAGTGGTCAGTGGTCAGCAGGGAATGACATGTAATAAACGAACCACTGACCACTGACCACAGACCACTGAAAACTGACCACTGACCACTGACCACTGACCACTGACCACTGACCACTGACCACTGACCACTGACCACTGACCACTGACCACTGAAAACTAACTATGACGTTCCCTATCAAGAACCTCTTCGACCCATCCAAGGACATCTACCGCACCATTGAGAAGGTGATTACCTACGGCGCGTCGCAGGAGTCGCGGCTGCGGGCAGAGATCACCGAATATGTGGTCACGGCGCATATCGAGGAGCAGTTCGAGCGATTGCTCTCCCGCATGCAGATGGCGATGGATTCTGGAGGCGGCAACGAGGTGGGGGTCTGGGTCTCCGGCTTCTACGGATCGGGCAAGAGTTCCTTTACGAAGTACCTCGGCATGGCCCTTGATGCGCGGGTCAGCGTGGACGGGACGCGCTTTCTTAAGCACCTCCAAGATCGCCTGAATACGCCCCAAACCCGAGCATTGCTTACGACCATCACCAGCCGCTACGCGACGGCGGTGGTGCTGCTTGATCTGGCCAGTGAGATGCTTGCCGGGGCCACGATGGAGGATGTCTCGACGGTTCTCTACTACAAGGTACTCCAATGGGCGGGGTATTCGAGCAACCTGAAGGTGGCCGCCCTGGAGCGACGGCTCAAGCGAGACAATCGCTACCCGGAGTTTCTTGACCGTATCCTGACCCATACAGGTGTTCCCTGGCCGGAGGTCAAGGACGATCCGCTGGTGATTGATAGTCTCATCCCCGACATTGCCCACGCCCTCTATCCGCAGCTCTTCACGTCATCGGCGGCCTTCACCACCGAGGCGGGCGACTTCGTGCGCTTTGAGAACGAGCGGGTGCGCGAGATGATCCAGATCGTCCGCGAACATACCGGCACACCCTACATCATCTTTATTATTGACGAGGTTGGTCAGTATGTTGGTGCCCGCCCGAACTTAATCCTGAACCTGGATGGTTTGGCCAAGAATCTCAAGGAGATTGGCGATGGCAAAGTCTGGATTATGGGGACAGCGCAACAGACGCTCACCGAGGATGATGAGAAGACGGCCCTCAACTCGCCCGAACTCTACAAGCTGAAAGACCGATTTCCGATCCAGATCAACCTGGAGTCGAGCGACATCAAGGAGATCTGCTACCGCCGTTTGCTCGGCAAGTCGCCCGACGGCGAGCACCACCTGGGTGCCCTTTTCGATCAGCACGGTCAGGTTCTGCGGCATACGACCAAACTCCAGAACGCGCCGGTTGCGTACAACGTGGAGTGTGATCGCCTCTCGTTCGTCAATCTCTATCCGTTTCTGCCGTCCCACTTCGAGATTCTGCTCCGCTTGCTGGGTGCCCTGGCCAAATCTACCGGCGGTATCGGCTTGCGCTCGGCGATTAAAGTCATTCAGGATATTCTGGTCGAGGGGCCAGCCGGACGCGATCCGGTGGCCGATCAGCCGCTTGGTTGGTTGGCGACGACGGTGACGCTCTACGATGCGCTGGAGCGTGACATCCGCCGGGCCGTGCCGTCACTCCACAAGGCGGTTGATCGGGCCAAGGAGCGATTCCCGGAGAAGCCGGTTCACCAGGGCGTCGCCAAGACGGTCGCTATACTCCAAATCCTCGCCAGTATGCCGGTGACGCCGCAGAATGTGGCCAGCCTGATGCACCCGGCGGTGGATGCGCCGTCGCAGCGCGACGGGGTGGACGCCGCCATCGCGGATCTGACCCATGACTCGTTTGTGCCTTTCGGCGAGAAGGAGGGCAATCTCTGCTTCTTTAGCGAGAAGCTGAATGAGATTGACCAAGAGCGGCTGCTCTTTCCCATCCGTGGCCCCGATACGCGCCGCATCCAGAGCGATGGACTGCGCGAGGTCTTTAGCCCGCTGCCTACCGCTCGCCTGGAGAACACGTTGGTCGTCACGGCGGGACTCAAGTCGCAGATCGGCTCCCAAGCCGTGAGTGTGACGGGGGAGCGCGAGACGATACAACTGGTCGCGGAACTGGTGGCCGCACCCGAGTATGAAACCGCTCGGTCACGTCTGGTGGCCGAATCGCGTCAGCGTTCGGCCCAGCATACCATCTTCGTGCTGGGGCGGGCCGCGTCGGAGGTCGAGTCGCGGGCGGCGGAGATCTCGCGGAGCGAGGCGATCAATCAGAAGTACCGTAACGACCCTGACAAGGAGGTGCAGGACTACTGCCGGGCGCAGCAGGCCCGCGCCGACCGGCTCAAGAGCGATCTAGAGCGACTGATTCGCCGCCAACTGAGCCAGGGTTCGTTCTTCTTCCGGGGCGGGCAGGCGGCGGTTGAAAGCCTCAACTCCAACCTGCTCGATGCCGCGAAGATCTATCTGGCCGATGTGGCTGCTCAGGTTTACGACCGCTACCACGAGGCTCCGGTGCGCGTCGAGACGGGCCTGGCCGAGAAGTTTCTGCGCGCCGGGAACCTCAAGGCGGTAACAGTGGCGATTGACCCGTTGCAGTTCGTCACGGTGACGAGTGGCCGACCCTCGATTGACACCAACCAGAAGTCCCTGGTCAGCATCCGTGACTACCTCCAGCAGAATGGCACGGTGGACGGTAAGCGCCTCACCGACCTCTTCACCGATGCGCCCTTCGGCTGGTCGCCCGACACGCTGCGCTATCTGGTGGCAGCGCTGCTGGTGGCGGGCGAGATTACCCTGAAAGTGTCGGGCCGCGAGGTGACGGTGAACGGTCAGCAGGCCATTGACGCCCTGCGTACCAACCAGGCGTTCAAGACGGTGGGCGTGGCCCTGCGCAACGAGCGACCCTCGAACGAGGTGCTGGCCCGCGCCGCCGAGCGGCTGACCGAGATCATCGGCGAGTCAATCATCCCGCTGGAGGACGACATCAGCAAGGCGGCCACGCACCACTTCCCGACGCTCCAGCAGCGCTACAGCCCCCTGGCGGTACGCCTAGAATCCCTCGGGTTGCCGGGATGTGAGACGGTGCGTGCCCTCAGCCAGGATCTCGCCGATGTCCTGCTCACCGACGCCTCCGACGCGCCGCAGCGACTCGGCGGCGTGACATCAGCCCTCTACGAGCGGCTGCACTGGGCGCGTGCCGTGGATGTGGCCCTATCCCACGGGTTAGAGGCCACCGTGCGCGACCTCCAGCAGCACCGCCAGACGATTGCCGCCCTCCCCGCCAGCGGTATTCCGGGGCACCTCCGCGACGACCTCGCCGAGGATCTCGCCCTCCTGGGGCAGCGGCTGGCCGATGAGGGCTTCGTTCGCCATGCCGCCGACCTGCGCAGTACGCTGACCGCGATCCGCACCCGCGTCGC
>CAIXLU010000168.1 GCA_903920315.1 uncultured Oscillochloris sp. | reverse complement strand
CCGAAACCTGTCACCCGAAACCTGTCACCCGAAACCTGTCACCCGAAACCTGTCACCCGAAACCTGTCACCCGAAACCTGTCACCCGAAACCTGTCACCCGAAACCTGTCACCCGAAACCTGTCTATGATCCAAACTTCCGCCCCTGCCAAGCTCATCCTCTGCGGTGAACACGCCGTGGTCTACAACCGTCCGGCTATCGCTCTGCCTCTCAGCAACCTGCGGGCCTACGCCGAGGCGCAGCCTGCAGCACCGGGGGCGGGGTTACGCTTTGTAGCCCCCGACCTGGGTGCCGACTGGGATTTCACCGACGACCCGCAGAATCCGCTGAACGAATTGGCTGCGGCCGCCTTGTCTTACCTTAACGCCCCTGTCCCCGACCTCACCCTCACCCTGCGCTCGGACATCCCAATTGCCGGGGGGATGGGCAGCGGCGCAGCGATTGGCGCGGCCCTGGTGCGCGCTCTGGCCGTCTATGTCGGGCGTGAACTGTCGCCCGCCGAGGTTTCGGCCCTGGTGTACGCGAGCGAGGGACGCTACCACGGGACGCCCAGCGGCATTGATAACACGGTGATCGCCTACGAGCAGGCAATCTGGTTCCAGCGTTGCCCGCCTGCACCACCCCTGATCACACCAGTTGCCATCGGCACATCCCTCACTCTGGTCATCGGCGACACCGGCGTGCGCAGCGCCACCCACTTGCCTGTGGGTGCCGTGCGCGAGCGGTGGCAGGCCGATCCATCCACCTATGAGGATCTGTTCGACGCCGTGGGCGAATTGGTGCTGCGGGCGCGTGACGCTCTGGCCGTCAGGGATCTTGTCGCCCTCGGCGGCATCCTCGACGAGAACCAGCGGCTCCTCGCCCAAATTGGGGTCTCCTCGCCCGACCTTGAGCAACTCATCGGCGCGGCCCGTGCGGCGGGTGCCCTGGGGGCCAAGCTCTCTGGTGCCGGCTGGGGTGGCGTGATGATCGCCCTGGCCCCTCCCGGTGGCCACAGCCAGATCGCCAACGCCCTATACGCCGCTGGTGCCACCCGCGTGCGCGTTGCTACTGTGCCTGCAAATAATACAGATAGTTGGCAATAGATAAGGTTTCAGGTGCGAGGTTTTAGGTTTCAGGTCGAGCGCGTCACGATGCCACATTCTAGCCTGAACTGTAGAATATCTGCTTGACACCCCCGGTTGGCGACTAAAAGTCGCGCCGAAGGGGCGCGCAGCGCCGAGCGTCGGCCTCCGCCGACGCTCGAACCGCCCGCGTAGGCGGTAGGTCGGCCATCGGCCTCGTGACGCGACTTCAGTCGTCGGCGACTTTGCACCAGTCCTGAAACCTGGCACCTGAAACCTTGTCTTTGCGTATAATGGCTAGCATGGCAAAGATCATTGTCGCGATGAGCGGCGGAGTAGATAGCTCATTGGCAGCCGCCCTGCTCCACGAGCAGGGCCACGAGGTGATTGGCATAACCCTGCACCTTTGGGAGGGCGACGACGAGCGCCTCTCCGAGAGTCTCTGCTGCTCACTGGAGATGACCGAGATCGCCCGTCGGGTCTGTGCCCGACTCGGCGTACCCTACTACGTCCTCAACTACCAGCGCGAGTTCCGCCGCTACGTGATTGACCACTTTATCCACGCCTACGCTCAGGGCTATACGCCTAACCCGTGCATGGAGTGCAACCGCGAAATTAAATTCCGCGCCCTGCTCACTCGCGCCAGCCAACTGGGCTATGAGTATGTCGCCACCGGACATTATGCACAGATACGGGGGATGGGGGATGGGGGATGGGGGATGGGCGGTGTACCGCCCATCCCCCATCCCCCATCCTCCATCTCCCATCTCCACCGTGCCGCCGACCCCGAAAAAGATCAGTCCTACCTGCTCTACATGCTCCAGCAGAAGGAGCTATCCCGGCTGATCTTCCCGGTTGGCGGGTACCGCAAGGCCGATGTGCGGGCAATGGCTGCCGCACGCGGACTCGAGAGCGCCAACCGCCCCGAGAGCCAGGATATCTGTTTTGTGCCGGGGGGCGACTACCGCAGCCTTTTGCGCGAGGAACTACCGGAAAGCCTGGTTCCCGGCCCAATTGTTGATCAGCAAGGGCGTGAACTGGGCCGACATTATGGGCTGCCGCTCTACACTGTGGGCCAGCGCCGTGGGCTGGGACTGAATGGCCCCGAGCCGCTCTTCGTGACCGCCCTGGACACCGCACGCAACGCCCTGGTGGTTGGCCCAGCCACAGCGGTGATCCGCGACAAATTCGTGGTTGAGCGGGCCAGTTTCGTGGCCGAGATCTGGCCAAGTACGCCCTTCACCTGCCACGTCCAGGTGCGCGCCCACGGTACCACTGTCCCTGCCGAGGTGACTCCTGGCGACGACGGGAGGCTGACCGTGCAACTAGGCGAGCCGCTGCGGGCGATTAGCCCCGGACAGGCCGCTGTATTCTACGATCACGACCGCGTTATTGGTGGCGGAACGATTGCACGGCCAGGTGACCATGAATAATCTCGCTCCGGCAACCCTCTTGCTGCTGCTGATCGCCACCGCCTGCGCTGCCCTGGCCCACGTCCTGCTGGGTCGTCGCTGGCGTCAACTACCGATCTTCTGGCTCGTCGCCGTTGTCGGCTGCCTGATCGCCTACGGCCTCAACATTCACTTTCCCCTCAATCTCCCCAACCCTGCGGGCGTACCCGTCCTCGAGTCCGTTTTGCTAGCCTGGGTTCTGCTTATTTTTGTCTCACGTCTACGAGTATGATATAATCGGCGCGATTGTACGGCCCTCAACCACCACCCCAGAGTGCGAAATAGTGTTTTCGGCGGGATTGCCGCGCCGCTGCATGCAGAGGAGCGAACCAGTGTTTAAGTGGATAGGGATTGGCATTGGGACGCTCACTGTTCTCCTGATCGCCTTTGTTGTGGGTTCGGCATTCGCCCCGGAGGAGTTTCGCGCAGGCACTCGCGATATTTTTATCGTGGTTGTATCGGTGTTTCAGTTGATCAGCGCGATTCTCATGATTGCCATTCTTGTTGCCATTCTCTACGTGGTGAACCAACTCAATAAGATCGCAAAGACGAACGTCATCCCTAAAGTGGACGAGGCAATGGTCAAGCTTAACGAGGTTCTCGACAGCACCCGCAGTCTCGCGAACAACGTCCGCGATAGCACCAGCACGGCGACGCAGACCACCGCATTTATGGCTGAGCGAGTGGTCTCGCCAGTCATTCGTATCTCTAGCCTCGTCACCGGGGTGCGTGCTGCCGCCATCACCCTTGCCCGCCGCAACGTACCCGAGCAGGCTAATAGCGACCAGAATAACGAGGTTGTCGCCTGAATCCGTTCCGCAGATCCTCGCGCATTCCGTGCATGTTAACTATTGTCGTAACGCCCCCGAACGTGGTATGATAGCAGCGTATGTCGGCTGTCGCTATCGGCACTACATGCCAGCGGCAGCCTCTCTGCTTCACACATAGGTTTCATGGACGAACAGACATTTGCGTACGGCGGTCAGGCCGTCCTTGAAGGGGTGATGATGCGCGGCCGGCACCAAGCCACGGTCGCTGTTCATCGTCCCAACGGTGAACTGGCGCTGAAACACATTCTGGTGGCGGCAACAACGCGGCCAGCGTGGATGCGGCTCCCGATTATCCGTGGGCTGGTGGGGCTTCGTGAGGCACTCTCTATTGGCAAGCAAGCTCTCGATTTCTCGGCAAGCGTGGCGATTGACGATGATGCGGGTGAGTTATCGCCCCTGGTTCAAAGCACGATATTTGCAGTAGCTTTGGTGATTGGCGTCGGCATTTTTGTGGTGCTGCCATCGCTGATTGCGAATATGGCCAGCCGTATGGGGGCACCCGTGCTGCTCCGCGAAGCCATTGAGGGCGGGCTAAACCTCTCCCTGGTCGTTGGATATATCTACACCATTAGTCGCCTGCGCGACATCCAGCGCGTCTTCGGCTACCACGGTGCTGAGCATAAGGCAATCAATGCCTATGAGGCCGGTGCCCCGCTTACGGTCGAGTCGGTACGCGGCTTTACCCGTATCCACCCGCGCTGCGGCACCAGTTTTCTGGTGATCACAGCACTGATCGGCTTCGTGATCTTTCTCGTGGTTAGCGGCTTGCCGCTCTGGCAGCGGATCGGTGCCCGCATCGTGATGATCCCGCTGGTGGCCGCTGTTGCACTGGAGTTCCTGCGGTTCGCCTCGGCGAACTACTATCGGCCCTGGGTGCGTCGGCTGCTGATGCCCACCCTGGCCACTCAGTACCTCACCACCCGCGAACCCGACGACGCCATGATCGCCGCCGCTATCGCCGCCCTGGTGCCGGTGCTTGCAGCGGATGGGGTGATCGCACCGGCGGTAGCGGCACCCGAACACGACGTGGCCTTGGCGACGTAGGAATCAGAGATCCAAAAGGGGTGTAGCCGCCAGACATGCGGTGCCATCCCATAGTCCCACCCTTCGTAATTCGCAGAGAAGCTCCCCGTGGAGGGATCGCAATGGCCCTGGTTGGCAATATCCGAGACTTCGGCCTCTCCGATTTTCTCTATCTGGTCGACCGTGGCTATAAAACCGGGGGCCTCTACCTGACCCATGAGCAGGAGATGGCACTGCTCTTCTTCGAGAAGGGCAAACTGGTTTTAGCCTCGCGCAAGCCGGAAGATCAGGATGCCGATCTCCTTGTGCGTCTGGGTCTGATGAATCAGGCTCAGCTCGACACCGCTCGACAGGCCCTGTCCGCCACCAGCAATGGAGCGACGCTCACGCAGGTCATTATTGACCAGCAGATTGTTGAGCGCGATCTGCTCCAGAATGGGCTGATGACCCACACCGAAGAGTCGGTCTATGGACTGTTTGCGTGGCCCGAGGGCGAGTTTCGCTTTGAGCAGAACCAGCGGCCCCCCGCTGATTCGCCCACTATGCCCACCCCCGTCTCGGTTGAGAACCTCATTATGGAGGGCGTGCGGCGAATTGACGAGTGGGGGCGGATCAAGGATCGGATCGCCTCGACCGATATGATCGTGAAGTTCGTCGATCAGCCGGGCGAGAAGGCTAAGGGCGTGAAGCTGGCACCTGAGGAGTGGCGGATCTTCGCCCGGATCAATGGGAAGGATAGCCTCGCAGAGATTGCCCAGAAGACGGGCCTCAGCGACTTTGATGTCTGTCGTATTGTGTACGGTTTTCTGACGGCAGGCTTGGTGGATGTGATGAAGAAGCCACGGCCGGTGGCTGGGGTACGCGGGGCGCAGGTAGCGGAGCCGCCAAGGGTAAAGAAGAGCCTGGTGAACCGCATCATCAATCGTATCCGTGGGATGTAGCCGATGTTGCTCGGCCAGAGTACAGCACCGTAGCGGACGTAGCGGAGGGCTGGTGTGCAGACGGTAAAAATGGTCATCAGTGGGGCGGTGAACGCGGGCAAGACCGAGTTCATTAAGGCTATCAGCGAGATCGAGGTTGTCTCAACCGAGCGACGTGCGACCGATGATACCAAGATGATCAAAAAAGAGACGACGGTGGCGATGGATTTTGGCCGTATCGCCATCGCCGATGATTTGGTGCTGCACCTGTTCGGCACCCCCGGTCAGAAACGGTTCGACTTTATGTGGGAGATCCTCTCGGAGGGTATGCTCGGCCTGGTTATCCTGGTTGATAGTACTCGCCCAGAGACGTTCCGCGAGACGAACCGAATCATTGACTTCTTCGTCTCTTACCGCGATACAGCTTATGTGATCGCGGCCAATAAACAAGACAGGCCCAACGCTTGGTCGCCCGACGAGTTGCGCCTGGCACTACGCCAGCCTCCGCACATCAAGGTGCTGCCGTGCGTGGCGTCGGATCGCGAGAGCGTGAAGAATATCCTGCTTGAGTTACTCTATGTGATCCAGGAGAAGAGCGAGGATTAGCCCGCGTTGGGATGAGTAGCAAAAGGCCGCAGGCGATGCCTGCGGCCTTTTGTTGTTTATGTATGCAGGTTTTATGGGGCGAGTACCCACTTGGCTTGGTCAAACCAGACGGTCTTCCCCGCATCGCCGGCAAGATCGCCGACCTGGATGAACCCGTCGCTGCCTGCGTTGAAGGGGAATCGCCCAAGGAGAACCCAGCCCGTCTGGGTAGCCTGATTCAGCGCCACCTCGACGGCAGCATCACGATCCTGGATCACGTAGCGAGCGGCGGTGGTGATATCGCGATTATTCGGACAGACCGGCACATGGACGTAGAGGTCGTAGTTTCCCGCCGTGGGCAGGTTGGGTTGCCAGCGTACCACCTGTGAACTCTGGGTCGGGTCGCTGACGGTTTTGGCCTGGTACGCATGGCGACCATAGCCGCAGCCCATTGTGCTGGAGCCGATCTGCGGGTTACTGTGCCAGAAATCGCCGCTTAGCTCGTCCACAATCTGCTCGGGAAGATTCGGGTCGCGGGCGGGTGGGCCGGCAAGGGGGTCACTGCCCATCCAGAGCATCGTCACCTCAACCTCTGCCTGACCGCCTACAATACCGAGATCGTCAATCCAGGTACCATCGCCCACATCCATCGCGGTCGGGTGGGACACGTAGCCTTTATCGGCCTGCCCACCGTTATAGCCCTCGTAGAAGGCGGCATGATCCATCGGCCAGCCAGGTTCGAGGTCGGGGTAGCCGGTGCGGGTGGTGTTCCAGTAATCGTCGCGGGCGCTGTAGGGGCCGACATCGTAGACGGGGACGACGGCACTGCGACCGCGATAGGTGATTCGTACCTTGTACTCGTCGCCGCCTTTGCTGGACGTGACGCACCGGCACGGCAGGGAAACGAAGCGGGCGTGGGGCGGAATGATGAAGCCGTTGGCGGTGCGACCGCCAATCATACCCTGACGAGTGGCTTTAATCCGAAACGTCGGCGCAACGGCGTAGGGGTCGGAGGCGATAGCCTTGGAGGGGGCGGGGGCGACACGTCCATCTGCTACGTTGAGCAGATGATGGTTGTCAAGCGAACCAGAGACAGAGGGTTGCTGTTGCGAACCACCGATTCCTGCCGCGTATGTCGGGGCGGCGGAGATGAACAGGATGCTTACCAGGAGCATCAGGGCCGGTCGCGGCCATCGCAAAGAAATGCGGGTAGACCTCAATCGTTCCTCCATTTTCTACGTTACGTGGTAGAACGGTCACATCAGGGTGACCGGGAGGGATTATATCATATATTTTGCAAATAGCTGACAAGAGGGTGATAGAAGCATGACAACGTGCTGTTAGGAGAAACTTCACCGCAGAAGGTATTCTTCACTTTTTCACATAAGAACTTGACTTTATGCTGAAATCACAGTAGAATCCCTGTCGCAAGACAAGGTTTCAGGTGCCAGGTTTTAGGTTTCAGGCGTAGCGCATCAGGATGCCTTGTGTATGCTGAGACTGTAAAGCATCCGAGAACCTTGTCCAAGCATCAGAAAAGCAGAAGGGATACGCAATGGCACAGGATATTCTGCCTACGGCGGGTCGATCAGGCCTCACGGCACAGCGGGTTGACCGGACGGCGCTGCGGGTGAACCAGGGGTTCATTGTGGGGTTGCTGGCGATAGGGTTTGTGTTTGGACAGCCCTGGCTAGCGGCTCTGGTGGCGGCGGTGATGATCATCGGCACAGCAGCCCCTGCTGCGGCCCTCTTTCAACAAATCTACCTGCGTTTGCTCAAGCCATCCGGGCTGCTGAAGGCAGATGTGCAGATTGAGGATCCAGCCCCGCACCGCTTCGCCCAGGGACTCGGCGGTGCGGTCCTGACCCTCGGAGTCCTTGCACTCTTCGTTGGGCAGTCCGTCATCGGCTGGAGCTTGGTGATTGTGGTGATCGCCCTGGCGACAATCAACCTAGCCTTCGGGTTCTGTGCCGGATGCTTCGTCTACTTCCAGCTCCAGCGATTCCAGAGAAGATAAGAGCGCAGGAATACTGATATGCTTGAGCGAGTGTTAATCCTCATTGCGGTGGCGGCGATCCTCGCTGTCGGCTCATGGCTCCTGCGGGCGTGGCAGGCCCGCCGTCTACGCAGCCTTGAGACTGAACAACCCTTTGCCGGGATCGTACCTGTTGGCAAGCCCGCCGTGGTGGCCTTCACTCTGCCAACCTGCGGGGACTGTAAGGCTCGTCAAGTTCCTGCTCTGCGTCGGCTGAGCGAGTCTCTTGGCGACCGCGTCGTCATCCAGACGCTCACGGTCTCGGAACATCCCGACCTGGCTGATCGACTCGGGCTGCTCACGGTGCCTGCCACCGCCGTAATAGACGCCCGTGGCGTGCTACGTCACCTCAACCAGGGCTTCGCCGATGTGGAGCGGCTGACTGGGCAGCTTGGCGCTGTGGGTCGTTAGTGCGATAACAAGGTTCTGACACAGAAAGACACAGAAGAACACAGAAAAAAATTTCTGTGTTCTTCTGTGTCTTTCTGTGTCTATAAAACGTAGCGTCTCAGATTGGGCTTACGTGGGGGTTGTTGGCAGCAATATCGTCAGTAACCCCTCTAACGATTCTGGCGACTGTTGTTCATCTAAAAACTGCCGTGCCGTGCGGCAGAACGCCCGTGGCCGCTCATCCATGGGGTTATGCATGGCCATCGGGATCTCCACATAGCGTGCGCCGGGGATGCGCGTGGCCAGATGTCGCGAGAGCGGGGCCGGTACCAGTGCATCAAGCTGTCCGCTGATCACCAGCGTGGGGGTAGCGATCTGGGCCAGACGATTGCCGCCCTGACTGGCAAAGAGTGAGCGCAACTGGCGATGGAGACCATCGGGGTCGAAGCTGGCAAGGTAAGAGGCCCGGCGCATCCAGGGCCGTAGCCATCCCCCGCCGTGTTCGTGGGGAATCTGCTTGCCCATGGGCCGGATAGCGCGCCCAATCATCTGGCTGACCCGTAGGGCAGGCCAGCCGACCTGGGAATGCATGTAGGTATGGGCAAAGGTGGGCATATGCCGTGCATCAACAGCGGCATCCACCAGGATGAGGCGGAGCAGCAGGTCGGGCCGACGCAGGGCCAGTTCGGTTGCCACACAGCCACCCATCGAGTGGCCGAAAAGAGTGACATCACGCAGGCCAAGATCATCGCAGAAGGCAGCCACCGCGTCGGCCAAACCAACAATCGTATCGGCACGCCCAATGGGTGAACCCCCGTGGCCGGGAAAGTCCAGGGCGAAGCAGCGGTAGTCGCGCCCGAAGTCGCGCAGCGTCATCCACCACAGCTCTTTAAAGGCCCCCCATCCGTGCAGCAGCACCGTCACCGGCCCATGATCCCCGGCCCGCAGATAGCTTATCCCAAGGGTATCGTGGTGCTCAGAGATGATTGTGGCGGGCGGGGGGAGCTGATTCGTCACGGGTGCGGATCTTTGCTTATTTGGGTTTGGTTGCGGTTTCTTCATGTAATATCAGCACCTGATCGCTGGATACGGGCTGGGCGGAGTGAAAGATGGGCAAAAATTGTGCAAAATCTTTGCAAACAGTTGCGAAAAGACAACAAAAGGTGTACACTAGGATCATGACAGATGGCCGTCGTCGGTCAATATTTCAGAAATTCACGCATGTGCGGGGTATGGTCGAGGGCACCCCCACTCCTGGAAAGGCTGCGATAATGCCCCTCCATCTAACAATATGCCGCGTGTGTACGCGGAACCGCCCAGAGATGCTTCGCGCGGTCAATCAACTCGCAACATCTTACCCAAAAGAAATCGAGATCATCGAACTCGATTGTATGGCCGCCTGTGACGATATGCCGGCGATTATGATTGAGACCAGCTATTACGCGCATGTGGCACCCCAGGAACTGATCAGCCGCATCCGCGAGATGCTCAAGGTCTATACATAGCGGAAGGGTACACGTTCGGGTTCCGGCGGTCGGTCGCCGGAACCCGAATCATCGTAGAAGAGTTGCCTACCCACACCCATTGCGAATTTTCGGAACCCCGTACTAGAGACCAATCCCGCGCAGATATGCGCGGTTGCGTCCGGCGCTCTGCACCGGCGCACCCATGCCGGGTAGCACATCCTGCTCAACGGTGACGTAGCCGCTGTAGCCGCGCCCGCGCAGCCATCTGGTTACGGCGGCGAAGTCTACGCAACCGCGCCCCAGTTCACAGAAGAGGCCGCGCCTGATCGCGGTAAAGTAGTCGAGTCCCTCGGCGCGGGCCTTCGCGGCGACCTGCGGGTCGCAATCTTTCAGGTGGACATACCAGATCCGCTCAGCAAAGCGCTCCAGACCCGCCAGCGCGCTTGCGCCGTCACCCGCTCCGTAGACATAGTGGCCGGTGTCGAAGACCAAACCGAGCAAGGATGGGTCAGTCTGTTCTAGCAGAGCCGCGATTTCGGTGGGAGTCTCAACAAAACCGGCGCAGTGGTGGTGAAATACCGTGCGCAGGCCAGTCTCGTCACGCACAGCGCGGGCCACGGACTCGGCCCCGCGTGCAAAGATATGCCACTCGTCTGGGCCGAGGATTTGATCGGGCCGCACCCGCCCGGCCCAGGCAGTACGCACCCGGTCGCTGCCGTTGTTGTCGGCCAACACCAGGAAGGGCCGCGTCTGGGCACCCTCTGACGCGGCGGCGAGCAGGCGAGCCACGCGCAGAGCCGCCACGACACCCGGCGCGTGGGTGGCGGAGTCACGCAGGGCCACCGGCACAAAGGCTCCGGTGAGACTGATAGTGCGGTTGGTCAACTCGGCGCGTAAGATGGCCGGATCGGTGGGCATATAGCCCCAGTCGCCCAACTCAGTGCCGGTATAGCCAGTGGCCACTAACTCGTCGAGCATGCGCGGGTAGTCAATCCGCTCGCCCTCCAGCCCTGCGAATTCCAGGGTGCCCCACGAGCATGGGGCGTTGCCGATATGGATAGTCGTACTCATTATTGATAGCCTCTTCGTACATACGTCGGCAACATAACTAAAACGTCCGACTCCACTCTTTGGGCCAGCGCTCAACCACCACCTTCGTCTCGGTGTAGAATTCTACGCCGTGACGACCTTGGGCATGCAGATCGCCGAAGAAACTCTCGTTCCAGCCCGAGAAGGGGAAGTAAGCCATGGGCGCGGGGACAGCGATGTTGACACCGATATTGCCAGCGTGGGCCTCGTAGCGAAACTTACGCGCCGCTGCGCCCGAACTGGTGAAGATGCAAGCCATGTTGCCGTAACGGCTCGCGTTAACCATCGCGATGGCCTGGTCTAGCTCATCAACGTGCATCAGGCTGAGTACCGGCCCGAAGATCTCGGTGTGGGCCAGTTCGCCATCGGGGTTCACATGGTCGAGAATAGTGGGCGAGATAAACGCACCGGACTCGTAGCCAGACACCGGCTTGCCGCGCCCGTCCACCAATAGGTCAGCGCCCTCCTGACGACCCAGACCAATCAAATGCTCGATCCGCTCACGGCTCTGCTGCGAGATCACCGGCCCCATCTCCACTCCCGCATCGAGGCCGTAGCCCACCGTGCGGCTACTCGCGATGTCGGCGATCCGCTCGACAAACTCCTGGCGGGCCGTGCCGATGGTGATAGCGACCGATGCGGCCAGACAGCGCTGGCCCGCGCAGCCGAAGGCCGAGTCGGCCAGAATTTTGGTAGTCATGTCCATATCGGCATCGGGCATGATGATCACCGGATTCTTGGCCCCGCCCTGACACTGGGCGCGCTTACCGTTAGCCGTGGCCCGGCTGTAGATATACTTGGCTACCGGAGTGCTGCCCACAAAGCTGATCGCACGGATAGCAGGGTGGTCGAGGATGGCGTCAACCACCGCCTTACCGCCGTTCACGAGCTGGATAACGCCGTTGGGCAAGCCGATCTGGGCAATTAGGGCGAAGAGTTTCTGGCTGCTCAGCGGCACCTTCTCGGAGGGCTTGAGGATG
>CAIXLU010000167.1 GCA_903920315.1 uncultured Oscillochloris sp. | reverse complement strand
CATTGGCGACGTAGAATGAGCCGTACCCACGCCGCCGCGATTTGAAGGCGGGAAACCCGACCTTCTTTCCCTTGCGCCGCCCATTGCGGCTGTCGAAGAAGTTCTTGATCGCCCGCCCAAGGTTCACAAACGCCCCATCAATGGCCGACTTCCCGACAGTGAACGTCCATGGGAACTCCGTCGCCCGGATACGTTTGAAGGCATCACGGAGCGAACGCTGCATGGGAACGGTCACACCTTGGTCAAGCGCGTCTTTGATCACCCGCAAGCCCCAATTGTAGCAAAACCGCGCCGTCCCAGCGGC
This sequence comes from uncultured Oscillochloris sp., assembly GCA_903920315.1. GTDB lineage: Bacteria > Chloroflexota > Chloroflexia > Chloroflexales > Chloroflexaceae > Oscillochloris. The sequence goes on along the minus strand of CAIXLU010000167.1, from coordinate 9,634 downwards.
CTGACGGAACAGGCTTTCTTGCTCAGGTGTGGGGTTCAGGCGGATTATGTGAGCGCGGATCACCGTTGGCTCATACGTGCGCAATATGCGTCGTTTCGTTCACGTTTGGGTAGTTGGCGAAGGATATGTCAAAGCTCCTTGGGGGGGTATTGTGCGCATATTATAGCACGGAGACTGAGGTGAAAATAGCCGATAGCCGGTAGCCGGCCCCCGGCCCCCGGCCTCCCGCCTCCTGCCTCCTGCCCCCTGCCCCCGCCACCTGCCTCCCGCCTCCTGCCTCCTGCCTCCCGCATTCCTATGGTATGATGCCTGTGAAATCTCTCACCGCCGAAGTACCATAGGGCTTCAAACATCGTATGAGCCGTATTGCCGATACATTTGCCCGCCTGCGGGGCGAGGGCCGCGTGGCCATGATGCCCTACCTGACGGTGGGCTTCCCGGAGCGCGAGAGTACGCTGGATCTGGTGCCCGCTCTTGAGTCCGCCGGAGCTAGTCTGTTTGAGTTAGGCATGCCCTTCTCCGACCCGCTTGCCGACGGGGCTACCATCCAGCGGGCCACCCAGCGTGCCCTGGAGAATGGGGTTAACCTCGCCTACTGCATCGAAACGGTAGCCGCCCTGCGCACCCGTGGCGTGGCTGCGCCCCTGCTGCTGATGGGTTACTATAACCCGCTGTTGCGCTACGGGGTTGCCCGTGCCTGCGCCGATCTGGCTGCCGCCGGTGGCGATGGCTGGATTATTCCCGATATGCCGCCCGAGGAGTCCGCTGAACTTCACGCTGCCTCTGTCGCCTACGGCCTCGACCTGATCATGTTTGTGGCTCCCACCACCCCCGATGCGCGTATCGCCGAGATCGCCGCCCAGGCCAGCGGATTCATCTATGTTGTCTCACTCACCGGCATCACCGGCGCACGGTCAAGCCTGTCCGTGAACCTCGGCGCAGTGCTGGATCGGGTGCGCCGTGTCAGCGATTTACCCCTGGTGGTCGGATTTGGCATCAGTACCGCTGCCCACGTCGCCGAGGTGTCGTGCATCGCCGCTGGTGCGATTGTGGGCAGCGCCCTGATTGCACGCCTGGAGACCCTGCCTGCCGCTGATCTGGTTAGCGGCGCAACCGCCTTTGTCGCGGATCTGATCGGGTCAGCGCCCGCGTTACATAATTTGTGACAGAAGGCGCTATCTATAGTATCATTAAGCGGGCGAGCGTGGCGGCGCTCACTCAGCACCTTGTGAAAGCTCGATGAAGAGGCACACATGGAAGCGAAGGCATACGTATTAATCGAGGCAGAGTCGGGGCGTATCGCGGATGTACTCGCTGCGCTGCGCGCCCTGCCGGGGATGACGTCCGTTGACGCGGTCACTGGCCCCTACGATATTATCGCCACGGTACAGACACATGACCCACGCGACATTGGACGCCTTGTGATGAACCAGATCCACAGTGTCGAGGGGATCAAGCGCACCGTCACCTGTATGGTTATCGGCTAGCGCAGCCCGACGCCGGTTCTGAAACCTGTTAGCTGAGGCCCATGGCAGCGTCGCCATGAGAACGCGCCGTGATCCTCAGTTGGCAGGTTTTTTGTACTCTGGAGTGAGAGAGAGGATCGCTACCCATGACCACGTCTGCAAAAGGGCTGGAGGGAGTTATCGCTGGACAGACGGCGATTAGCCTGATTGACGGGATCAATGGCCGCCTGTTCTATCGCGGCATTGACGTCAATGATCTGGCTGAACATTCGACATTTGAGGAGACGACCGCGCTCCTCTGGTACGGAAAGCTGCCGCACGCCGCCCAGCTCGCAAGCATTCAGCGCAAATTCGCCCTCAACCGGCAGATCCCTACCGAGGTACTCGCGGTGTTGCTGACTCTGCCTAAGCACACCAAGTCAATGGATGTGCTGCGCACCTGTGTCTCGGTTCTCGCCTCCTACGACCCGCAGGAACTCGATAACTCTCTGGACGCCAATCTCAACAAGTCGGTGCGCCTGACCGCCGTGCTACCGACAATCGCCGCCGCGTGGGATCGTATTCGCAACGGATTCTGGCCGGTCGCTCCACGAACCGACCTGGGTCACGCCGCGAACTTCCTCTACATGCTCACCGGCAAGGAGCCATCGGCGACCGCTGCCCGCGTCCTTGACATTGCCCTGGTGCTGCACGCCGACCACGGACTGAACGCCAGCACCTTTGCCGCCCGCGTGACTGCCTCGACCCTCTCCGACATGCACAGCGCAATTGTCTCGGCGATTGGCACGCTCAAAGGGCCACTCCACGGTGGTGCCAACGAGCAGGTGATGCGAATGCTGGAGGAGATCGGCGACCCCGATGCGGTCGAGGAATATTTGCAGGCAGCCTTTGCGACCAAGCGCAAGATTATGGGCTTTGGTCACCGTATCTATAAAGCCGACGACCCGCGAGCTCCCTGGCTTCAGCGTCTTGCCAAGGAATTGGCCGAAGCCACTGGCACCACGTGTTGGTATGAGATGAGCGAACGCATCCGCAAAATCGTGCAGACTGAGCGGTCTCTGCCGGTGAATGTAGACTTCTACTCGGCCTCGGTCTACTACACCCTGGGCATCCCGATCAATCTTTTTACACCAATCTTCGCGATGAGCCGTGTCGCTGGCTGGACGGCCCACGTCTACGAGCAGTACTGCGATAACCGGCTCATCCGCCCCGAGGCGGAGTATATTGGGCTGATGGATGTCGCCTACGTTCCCATGGCCGAACGCATTTAAACTTTCGGATGTATGGAGGCGAGGGCCACGTCCTCGCCTCCATACATCCACACGCTCATGTCCCTCACTCTTCGCCTCAGCCTTACCTATCTGCTCCTGACAATAGTCGGGCTGCTGCTGCTTGGCACCGGCTTTGTCACCCTAGCCACCCGTTATCTCACCAATCAACGTGCCCAGGCTCTTGACGCTCAGGCCGAGATCTACACGGCCATGATCGGCGAATTGGCCGACTCAGCGCAGTCGCTCCAGAGCCTTGCGGCGGGCGGTATTGGGCGTGAGGTGCTGCTGGACGGGACTACTGTCCGTATCTTCTCCACCGATGGCGCACTGCTGGTCGGCGACTCATCCCTCGGCCCGTTTCCCAGTCGTCCAGCCTTAGCCTTGGTACGCCCCGCCCTGCCCCTGCCCGCCTCGCAGTCGGCTGACCGGAGCTACACCGCACGGGCGATCAGCGCTGACGGACACGTGATCGGCGTGGTGGAGCTTTCGCGAAGTACCAGCGAGGATCAGCGTCTGCTCGGTAGCCTGCGCGCCCTGACGCTTCAGGCCGCCCTCATCTCTGGCGTGGTGATGGCGCTGGCGAGCCTGATCGTAGCCCGCTCCATTGCCCGGCCTATCCTGTGCCAGAGCCAACGCGCCGAAACCCTGGCTCACGAGTTTGACCCAACTCAGATAAACAGTACCTCGCCGCAGCGTGATGAGATCGGCCAACTGGCCGCGAGTCTCGACGCCCTGGAGATCGGCCTACGCGCCTACACCGCTCGTATCAGCGATCTGGAGCAATCCCGCATGCGATTTTACCGCAACATCTCTCACGACCTGCGTACCCCACTTACCGCCATCAGCGCGACACTGGAAAACCTCATTGATACGGCCCCACCCGTGCAGCAGCCAGCCCTGTCCACGTTGGAGTCGGAGGCCCGCCGATTGGCCCGGCTGGTGGACGACCTGCTGCGTCCACCGGACGACGGGCACCTGCGTCTGATAGGACGTATTCAGGTGAACCTGGGCGACCTCGCCAATGAGTTGTGCGCTCTCCTTGCCGGTCGCGCCAGCCGCGCCGGGATCGCCCTGAGCTGCATTATTGAGAGTCAGATCACAGTCCGTGGCGACCGCGACCGGATCAAGCAGGCGCTACTCAACCTGCTCGATAATGCACTGCGGATCACCCCCCCTGGCGGTACGGTGCGCCTACACATTGCACGCACGGGCGATATGGCTCACCTGAGCGTTACTGACAGTGGGACGGGCGTACAGGCCGACCTGCGCGAGCGGATCTGGGAGCGTGGTGTGCGCGGCGACAACCCCGGCAGTTCTGGCCTCGGCCTAGCCATTGTGCGCGAGATCGCTGCTGCCCACGGCGGTAACGCTTGGCTCGACAGCGACCATCGCCCCGGCGCACGCTTTATAATTGAGCTACCCCTTGTGGGAGAGGAGCGTATATGATGAACCCGTCCCGACAACGCCTGATCATGTGGGCCACCCGTGGCGCACTCATCCTCGCCGCCCTGGCAATCCTTCTCGGGACACTCTTCACCATCCTGGTCGCCCTCGCCGAAGGTGTGCTGCCCATCGGCGCACGGGAATGGGCCAGCATGGTACTTGGTATTGTCGTGCTGTGGGGGATCGGCGGCATCTTCTTTGGCGCGATTCTTGGCACCTACGCCTGCATGATCTGGCGCGACCCTGATGTTTGACTGATCTGCCCGGACGCGCTATAATCCCCCTGATCGGGGCGTAGCGCAGACCGGTAGCGCACCTGAATGGGGTTCAGGAGGTCGCTGGTTCAAATCCAGTCGCCCCGACCATTGCCACCGTCTTAATATTCACGGCGGGGCTTCTCTGAAGCTTCCTACGGCGTAGCAGAGAAGCGGCGAACAGCGACCTACCTAGCGAAAGCCGGTGGGTCGTTAGCTTTTTTTCGGTTTCGTGTTTTGCCCTCCGGGTAAACATACTGTGGCCATCCTCCGGTTGGTGTCGGTAGTTTTCCATCCGGCCCAATCTGCGCAATGAATTGCTCTAGCGCGTCCTCGGTCACAATCCAATGAGCGCGATTCTCTCCTTCACTGGCGTTGACCGCTATAAGATCGCCGGTTTCGATGTAGGTCTGTACCGTCTCGCGGCTAATTGATCTGCCTAGCCGCTTTGCAAGCCACTGTGCGGCCCCTCGTGGTTTGTACATTTCGCGTCTCCCATCAACGATAGCGTAAGGATACAACCATAGCTGTCTAATGTCAATACCTATATGTAAATTTCCCTATTAAAAAACGGTCTGCCGGCAGAATTGGAACGCTCCGGCAAACCGTGACGATTGGATTATCCATGCCATTGTACCGTAAGCGACGGCGCGCACCGCGCCGCACTCGATCACGCTTTCCGCCACAAGCAGATCTAGGCATGGGATTGCTGCTGATAGGCTTTGTATTACTGCCTGTCTATCACACACTCACAGCATGGGGGGTAAATTCCATCGTTGCCCTAATCATTGGCCTGTTAGCGGTTACATTCATTGTTGACCGGATTCACAGGCTGATGTAAGGGGCTAAATCTGATGATTTCGACCATATCTGCGCATATGCCCTAAAACCCACTGAGAGCCATTCTCAGACGTTTACCCCCCCGTTGCGGTGTGTTAATACTCGCAACGGGGGTATAGCAGCGGCTTTACCAGGAGTCCAAACCGGGCAGCGCGTCAACCGCTGGCGAGGAGTCGGTCACGTCAGCGGCTATATAGATCTGGGTCTGTTTCAGCTCGCTATGGCCTAGCGCCTTAGACACGGCGTACAGGTTGCCGCCGCGCCTCAGTGCGTGGGTAGCGAACGTGTGTCTAAGGCTGTGGGCGGTCAACGGGAGTCCCGTGGCCAGCGCGATCCGGCGGGCCACCTTGCCGACTCGGTTGGGTTGGATCGGGGTTTCGTCTAGGGCAAACACCGGCGCGGTATCTCCGAGCGCCTGCAATTCCCGCCAGGTGGTCAGGATCTCAGCAAGACCCGCATGGATTTTCACTGCTCGCCCCTTGCCACCCTTGGATAGCCGAATATTGATGATCCCCCCGGAAATATCCAGCATGTTCCAGCGCAGGCCCGCCAGTTCAGCAGCTCGCAGGCCCGCATAGAGCGCAGTGAGGAGTAACACCTCATCACGCCGCGCCCGTCGGCCCTCCTCAGCGCGTAGATACGCTACCAAGGTTCGCACCTGGTCAACGGTCAACGCACGGGGCAGCGGGGCGGGTTTCTTTGGCGTTTTGAATGTAGCCGCTGGCGACATGCCCATGTATTCCTGCTCTACCGCCCAGCGAAAGAAGGTGCGCAGCGTGCAGAGCATATTAGAGCGGCTGCTATGGCCTAAATCGGCCCGTAGCCGGGTGTATGCCGTCAACTGCTTCTTTGTGAGCTGATTCCAGCTATACCCCCCCTCGACACACCACCGGCCCAACCTCAATAGCTCCAGCTCGTGACCCTCGACGGTGCGAGCGGCCCGCCCTGCCAACTTCAGATCCGCGACAAATTCCCGAATCGCCGTGTCCAGTTCCATAAAAAAGTCTCCCTGTGATCAAGGTGATCACGGGAGATCCGGTATATGGGCCATTAGTCCTATACGACATGGCCGTTTGACCTATAACTATTTTGGTTATTGCAAAAAAGAGTAAATAGTTGTATTAAAAGACCATGACATCGTACACCGATACCCTACCGCTCGTCATTATGCCACTTCCTAGCGGTAATAGCGCAGCAATCATCTACGCAGTATCGTTGTCAGATGTGCTTATTTGTCTCTTACTCCTCACGCTCATTTGCCTACAATGTATCCAAATGTGGCGAACACAGAGACTAGCATGACACATCCTGTCTTTGCTGTCATATCCGGTTTGGTCGTTGCCATGATTGTTGATACGTTCATCTACCAAATGATGCGTTATGCCAGAAATCGCGGATGACATCGCTTATCTTGTCAGTGTTATCGCTGGCGACATGCTTTCTGTTCTCCTCGCGTTACTGGTTCTGTTTACGTTGGTTCTCGCGGTGCGTGATGGTTTTACCGCCCGCGACCAAACATAATTGGCATATATAGGAGATCCACGCCATGACCGCAATGTTTCAGGTTTTTGTTGACATCATCTCTCTACTTTGGACGTTCGTTCAAACCTACCTCATCCCGGCCACGACATCGGATATCAACATTATCCATGTGGCGATTTGGACACCAGTTGCTATCGGTATCCTCAATCAGGTGGTGAACTTCGGTAAGGGTATGTGGCGTAGCGGAAAGCGTGCCTAAGTCTCTGCGTTCTGCACAAGAGGCGCGGCACTGCCGCGCCTCTTGTGCATGGAATTGCCACTATGTACGACATTTTCCTCATGCTGTTTGATGACGTGCTCATGTCACCGGCCATGGCACCCTTCACAACGATTGGTTTTGTGATCTTGATCATGATGACGGTTGCGTCTGTTCTGTCTGACGGCACCGCAGCATCAAGCGATGAGGATGACACATGAAACGCATCATTGCACTCGTCACGATCATGTGTCTGCTACCGAGTGCGGCTCTTGCTCAGACCGCCACCCCAACGGCCACGGCCACCCCAACGGCCACGGCCACCCCAACCCTTTACCCGACTCTCGTTGCTCTCGACGGGGGAGGAAATATTACAACCGGCATGGGTGATGTGATGGGCAGGGCGTCATCTCTCAGCATCCAGCCGGTTGGACTTCTCTTACTCGGTTTGCTGTTTTTTACGCTCGCGTTTGAGATGCTCCGAATATTCATCGTTAAACGAGCAAACCAATGAGACGCGCCGCGATCTCCATCCTGCTCTTGATGATTCTTGCCGTGCCAGTGATCAACCCGACACCGGCGGCCGCAGCGCCCAACCAACAAGGCGGATTGAGTGCATGCGCTATCGCGGTTAATGCCGCGCTATCGAAGCAAGGCGCAGGCTACGTATGGGGAGCAAAAGGCCCAACGGCATTTGATTGCTCAGGGCTAACTTATTGGGCGTACCAGCAGGCAGGCATGACTATTGGCGTTAGCTCCTACGACCAACAGGCTACGGGAGTCCTGATTACCTGCACACTCTCAGATCTGCACGGCTCCAGCTCGACATGCTGGCAGTCCGGCGATCTTATTTTTTTGTCCTATCCCGGCGGGCAGCATGTGGCGCTGTACGCGGGAAATGGCCTCTTTATGGACGCCTATAACCGTGATGTAGGCGTCATTCTGCACGACGTATCGAGCGATAGCTTTTATCGCGATCATTTCTGGCAGGCTCGCCGGCCTATCGAGTGCGCCGGTACGAACATCAACCCCGGCCCACCATCCACGATACCGGCGGGCAATATCCCGGCCATCGAGGCGATAGCTGATATTTTGCCGCCTATTACGCTCCTGCTCCCGTGGTCATGTGGCGCATGCGCGTCTGGACAAGCAAACCTTGAAACCCTCACCTATCCCGATTTTGGCGTTGATGTGCTCTACCCGTTCAAATGGTTTGGGGTGTGGATCTGGAATGAATTATTTCGCTCTCTGATCTGCTGGCTACTGGCTATCGCTCAGGCCATGCTTAATGCTCTCGCATTTGCCTACAACGCGGTCATTGTTGCCGGTTTTAATTTCTTCTGGCGTATCAGCATTCTGTTTATGCTCTGGTTTCGCTCCTCATTTCTATCGCTGTGGGGGTTTGTAGGTTGGCTTCAACTCTTACTATGGTCAGGATATGGCGCGGTACTACGGCTCGGAGACCAACTATCCACTATTGGACAGATAGTTGTTGCTATCGGTCAGCTCATTTCAGAAATTATCGTTCAGTTCGCCGAACTCGTGATCAACCTAGCACAGATTCTTACGTATTTTGTCGGACTCTTCATGTCCATTGTTCCCGGCATGATCTCAGCGGCATTTAGCCCAACCGCACCTGAACAAAGCCAGACCCTTCAAAACTTTTTCTTGCTCCAATGGATTCTTGACTTCTTCCGAGCGCTCGCAGACTCAAAACTAGGATGGGTATGGGCGGCATTTGTGGGGATTACCTATCTCCGCTTCATTATGTGGCTACTTGATGAAATCGGGACGCTTAACCAATGAAAAATCGCATCATTATCATTTTGGCGCTATCGCTGCTCATGTTGCCGCTCACGACCCAGGCCGCGCCTGCGGCGCAGACTCCCCTTTACGTGACCTATGACATTAATCAGATTGATGTGTGTAGTGATGGTGTACTAGCCACACATGTAACGATTAATGCGGGAGACTATCTGCTTATTCAACGTGCGATAGGCTATACGCTATCGTTAAGAGCCTCGTCAATGGGGCTTCAATCTACTGTTTATGGTAATATTGATGTAACGTCTATTCTTACGATTTCCGTATCTGATTATTCAGATGTTATTTTTCATAATATGGATGTTGCAAATCAGATTACAGTGAGCATGTGCAAAACGGCTAATACTGCTCCTACTCCTATTCCTACTTCTACTCCTATTCGGTATCCTACTGGCTGTTACGCATTTGAGGTTACATCTCGATTATTTATTTCTGTTGTATCTGGGACTACAATATCTCGTGAAAATGGTTCAGTGGATTACGGTGGTCAATATGGCGCATCATGGTCTCCCATTGTTAGCACAATCTATATCCCGTTTTCCGGATCTGCATATTTACGCGGTTCGGGATGGATATACGTATGTCCTCCGCTGTCGATTGTGACGGCTACTCCGACGGCTACATCAATTCCCTCGCCATGCGTCTTGAATGGATCGAATTGGCGCATGTTGTGGGATGAGGATGTTTATTATGTAGGTCAAACTACGGTTCTTCGCGAGAAATACATTTTGAATACGTATGGGGTCTATTATGATGCTGTTCAGTTTGATGTTTTAAATTATACCTATGCAAATGATT
>CAIXLU010000166.1 GCA_903920315.1 uncultured Oscillochloris sp. | reverse complement strand
TGTGGCCCTAGCGTGCGGCGAGGTCGGCTCCCACCACCTCAGCCGAGCCAGCGCAGACGACCTGCGAGCCGCGCTTGGCCCAGCGCACCTCGACCTGATCGCGACGCTCCACACCCTAAGCGAAGGCCACCCGGCTCTGGCGATGACCCTCTGGGACGAGTGGCAGGGCGTCGGGGCGATCCGCAAGGATAGGCGGGGGATCTGGCAGCCGACCGGCACCAGCCCCTGGGTCGCGGAGTCGCTGCGTGCGCTGGCGCTGCGCCTGCTGCGGGCATGCCTCCCGGCGGGGGCCGCGCTCACCGTGGAGCAGCTTCGCCATGCGCTGGCGATTGCCGCGCTGGAGGGGCCGATCTTCACCGTACAAGCCGTTGCCGAGGTGGCGGGGGTAGACGTGAACCACCTGCTCGACATCTTCGACGACGACCTGCTCGGTGACGACCCCGACGTGCGGATTCTCGCCGAGATCGGGCCGGTGCCGCAGCCGGAGCATTTGGTCAGACAGCGGCTCGACCGCTACGGGTTCGCCCGACCCTACCTCCAACTCGTGTTTGCCCGCGAGCTACGGGGAACCGCGCAGGAGGAGACGGCGTTGGCCTTGGCGATGGCCCTGGAACGGCACTACCAGCCTGCGCCGGAGCGAGCCGCCGAATCCCTTGCACGACTCTTCGATCTCGGCGGCGATCCCACACGGGCCGAGGCGTACCAGAAACGGCACGCCCAAGACACCCGCGAGCGTGCGCAAGAGGCGGGCCTACGCTGGCGGATCGCGGCGCTGCTGCGCGATGGGAACACCGGACAGCCGGTGCTCTACGAGGCGTACATAGCATTCGCAGACTGGCTTCATGAACACATCCGCTATGCGGAGGCGGTCACGGAAACCCGCGCCGCCCTGGAGATCGCCGAGGGTCTGCCTGATGCACGACAGATCGCACGGGCATTGAGTTGGATGGGCAATCTGCTGCATGCGCAGGGCGACTTGGACGGGGCGCGGCCCTACTACGAACGCGCCCTGGCGATCCGGGAGCAGGTGAGGGGGCCGACCCATCCCGAGACGGCGTTGAGCCTCAACAACCTGGGCATGCTGCTGCATGCGCAGGGCGACCTCGCCGGGGCGCGGCCCTACTACGAACGCGCCCTGGCGATCCGGGAGCAGGTGAGGGGGCCGACCCACCCCGAGACGGCGCGGAGCCTCAACAACCTGGGCGCAGTGCTGTACGCGCAGGGCGATCTCGCCGGGACGCGGCCCTACCTCGAACGCGCCCTGGCGATCCGAGAGCAAGTGCTAGGGCCGACCCACCCCGAGACGGCGTTGAGCCTCAACAACATGGGCTATCTGCTGCTACAGGCGCAGGGCGACTTGGACGGGGCGCGGCCCTACTACGAACGCGCCCTCGCGATTTGGGAACAGGTGCTGGGGCCGACCCACCCCGATACGGCGCGGAGCCTCAACAACATGGGCTATCTGCTCCAGGCGCAGGGCGACCTGGACGGGGCGCGGCCTTACTACGAACGCGCCCTGGCGATCTTCACGGCCCGCCTTGGCCCGCAGCACCCGGACACGCAGAACGTTCAGCGCAACCTTGCCGCACTCGATGCACCCCAGAAGAAACAGAAAGACCGCAAGGCGTAGATCGCGTTGCTCCACGTCACCGGCGACATGGAGCGAGCGGCAGATGCCAAGGGTTGCTCAGGTCACAGGTGACGGGAACGAACCCGGCCTGCGCGACCGGGGAAAAACTGTAGATAATGCGCGTTATCTACGGTTTTCGCCGATCACCCCCCGATGGCAACGCCATCCGTCGCCCCTGTCTTTTTTGGCATGTGGCGGAATTATCTACAGTTATGGTGAGCGCAGAGGGGCCGACCCGACACCGGTGTCCGGTCGGCTCCCCCACCACGTCATCGCGCATGCGGTATACTCGTGTGTACCGTACATCCGTTCGCGCTCACGAGGTTCCCCGATGATCACCACCATCGCCCGCCTGCTCCCCGAGTACATCCTCACGCTCCGCCACAAAGGCCGCTCGGAGGCCACCCTCCGCGCCTACGCCTGCGACCTCCGCGCCGCAGGTGCCG
>CAIXLU010000165.1 GCA_903920315.1 uncultured Oscillochloris sp. | reverse complement strand
CCGTGGCCGGCCACGGGAACCCGGAACCCGGCCACCGTATTTGCATGGGCGGAAGATTCTAAGCTGTACTTGTCGTCACCCGGTAGCAGGGGTGGGCTGCGGTTCCGGCGGTTGCGGGTTGGGGTCAGCGGTAGGCTGCGGGTTGGGGTCAGCGGTAGGCTGCGGGTTGGGGTCAGCGGTGGGTTGCGAGTTCGGGTCAGCGGTAGGTTGCTGGTTCGGGTCACCTGGTGTGGGAACACCTGTCGGTGAGACAGGCGCGGAGTGTGGTTTCCCATCCGGGCCAAGATCAGCCGGGTTCATCTCGAAGATATTAGGCCAGGGCCGAAACTTCGTGACAAACTTCTCCTGATCGATCACTTGGCCATTCTGCTTCACAATGCGCGTAAAGTTAATCTGCATGCCGCCACGAGCCGTATCGCTCTGGTGCCTTGTGCCGGGCCGAATCTTCGGCTCGGCCACATACACCGGCTCGGAGGGCGCAGACACCCGGTCGGTGGTGGTGGGGCCATCGAGCAGCACCTGGCGACCCGTATCGGTGCCGTAGATCCGCACCTCGGCGAGAGTACGCGCCGTATCAACGGATGTCTGGATCAACAGCCAGTGGCCGGTATCGTTAAGGAACTTAAAGTCTGGCCCGCCGGTGAAGATCGTCGCATCCATCCCTGGGCCGTTGCCATAGCTTCCAAAAGCGTACCTGTTGTACCAACTGATGTAGAACGAGTGGCCCCAGCGCTCGGTGATCGGCAGGCCGGCCCAGAAAGCAGCGCGGAACATCGTCGTGGAGTCCTGGCAGATGCCGCCGCCCCACTCAAGCTGGGTACGGTTTCTAATAATGGCGTAGCCCTCAACAAAGCCGTTGGCGGCGTTGATATTGCCGACGGTGTTATTGAAGGAGAACTCCTCGCCGGGGGCGAGAAGGACTCCATGAAGCAGGGCCATGCCCGCCTTGATGTTCGTGATGCGATAGGTAGCCGAGCCGGTGAAGTCGCTCTGGCCAACCGAGAGCAACTGATCAATACCGAGTTGGTTGAGATTTGCCTGCGTGATCGAGGACGGCAGATCCATAAAGGGCAGGGTCAGCACGCGCTGCGAACCGGAGTCCTTGAACGCGGCGGTGACGAGATCCACGGCGCGAGCCACATCAACACGCCTACCGGATTTACCCTCGCGGATAATCTGGAGCTCGCCGCCATTCCAACTGACACGTGGATGCGCGCTCTTCTGCTCGGTGGCGTCAGCGATAGCGGTCATCTTCTGGCGAATCTGGTCGGCGTCTAGGTTGACAGTGAGCGCATCGCCGTTGCCGTCAGCGACTCGCTCAACCCGCACGAGGCGGGCGAGGTCGTCCAGCGACCACGTGAAGCTCTGGTCTCCGGCGTCAAGTGTCACCGGGCCAGCGAGGATCTGAGAAATCTGCTGCTGGGCAGCCTGGACAGCACCATCGTTCAGGCGAGGTTGAAGCTGTCGCGTGCGCAGGGCAATCTGTTGCGGAGAGAGATCCTGAAGGGCGGCGGTAATCTCTTGCAGCGTATCGCCCATCACAAGCTGCTGCCCGAATACCGAGGGCCGCACATTAATCAACGTACCCTCAAGCTCAAGGCGGGCATCAACAGCGGGCTGATCCACCTCGGTTGCATGTCCAACCAGGTAGCGCTGCATCGCATCCTGGTTGATCGTCACATGCAGAGGCAGTTCAAGGCCATTTTGCCATACTGCGGCGACCTCGCGCAGATTGCCGAAGAGACCACCTTCGCGGCCAGCGGCGTAGGCAGAGCTGATGGCACTATCAATCTCAAGCTGCACGCCGATCTCGGACACCGTTGGTGTCCAGATCTGGTTGCCATACGTGAGAGTGAGGGGCTGCGCGAGGAAGGGCGAGAATCGCGCCTCAAGAGCCTGCCGAGCCTGTGCCGGCGTCATCTCACCCACAGACACGCCGCGAATAGCGACATTCGGGTAGATTTTGCCTGCGTAGCTGCGATCAAAGAGATACAGGGCACCACTAATGCCGCCGATCACCAGGAGAAAGAGGGCCGTCAGGGCGAGCCATGCCCAACGCATCCAGGATCGTGGGCCGCGTGCCCATAATCTGGATGTACGTGGAGATGGCCCCCCCCCTTCGGCAAGGCCAGATGATGGGCCAAGGGGCGAGGAATGGTCAACCGACACCAGAACCTCCTCAAAAGAAAAGTTGATGATTTTGTGACACGAACACTTATTTGCTCACTATAACCGTGTGTCACAGTGGTGTCAATGAGCGTGAGATGACAGACAGGCGTGAGTGAATCCCTATCTACGATGTTGTGCAATATAATGAAAATCTGCCATCTATCGCCTACTCGGGAGTCTCCATGCTACCTGTGATGATCGCCGGACTTGGCACGTACCTGCCCGATCACATCATGACCAGCGCCGAGCTTGAGGATACCTGGAGTCTTGAGCCAGGATGGATCATGCGCGTCGCCGGAATCCGCGAGCGGCGCTACGCTAGCCACGAGACGGTCACCCGTATGGCTGCTGCGGCCGGAAGGCGTGCCCTCGCCGCTGCTGGTATGTCTGAGTCCGACCTTGACTTGATCATCGCCGCGTCGAGTGCGCCACAGCAGACGATACCCTGTACCGCCGCCTTTATTCAGCGTGAACTGGGTGCCCCCGATGGTGCGAGTACGTGCTTCGACGTAAATGCCACCTGTCTGAGCTTCCTCCTGGCTATGCAGAGCGCCGCGCACATGCTGGCCGCCGGGAGCTACCGCGCCGCCCTGGTGGTGAGCAGCGAGATCGGCGGTCGCTCGCGCAACCCGACAGAACCGGCCAGCGCCTGTCTCTTCGGCGATGCCGCTGCCGCCGCCGTGCTGGTGCGCGCCCCCGAAGGCAGCGCGAGCCGCGTAGTCTGGGGGCAGTTCGCCACGTACAGTAGCGGTGCCGACCTGACAGTCATTCCCGGTGGCGGCTCGCTGCATCACCCGAACGACCCGGCTACCACGCCGGATATGAATGTGTTCCACATGGATGGTGTGGGCGTCTTCCGCCGTGCGGCGAAGGTGCTTGGCCCCTTCGTTGATAACGTCCTCGCCAAGGCTGGCTGGACGCACGAGGATGTGGATGTGGTGGTGCCGCATCAGGCCAGCCGTCACGGTGTGGAATTGGTCAGCACTCGGCTGGGATTCCGTGCTGATCAGGTGGTGAGCAACTTGATCGAACGCGGCAACTGCGTGGCCGCATCCATCCCGCTGGCCCTGGCCGAGTCGGTGGCCAGCGGGCGTATCCGCCGGGGCCAGCGGGTGATGCTGCTGGGTACTGGTGCGGGGATGACGTTGGGGGCAATCGGACTGGTGTTTTGATCGGCGCAACCTCATATGATGCTGGCACTCCTGTACCTTCTTGATCGCACGCTGCGCCTGCTGGCGCTGCGCGATTTCTTCCGCCGCCCGCATCCACCCGATCCACCGGAATGGCCGTCGGTCACGCTGATCCAGCCAGTTACATCGGGCACGCACGACCTGCGCCGCGCCCTGGTCAGTCGCACGACGCTTGACTACCCCGGCCCGCAACAGCACCTGTTGGTGTGCGATCATGCCGACACCGTGAGTCAGCAGATCGTGCGCGAGCTGATTGCGGAGTACCCTGCGTGGTCCGCCGAGCTGATTCTCGTCGCGCCCAGTACCGGTAGCATGGCCTCAAAGCTAGACAAGATCGTCGCCGCCCTGCCCCACGCTACCGGCGATGTGCTGGTGTTTGTGGACGATGACCTGCGCCTGCCGACCGACGCGCTGCGCACGCTGCTGCCGCATCTCTGGCTGCCTGGCAACGGAGCGACCTTTGGCCTGGCGCGCTATGAAGCGT
>CAIXLU010000164.1 GCA_903920315.1 uncultured Oscillochloris sp. | reverse complement strand
TCAGACAACTATGTGATTCGCGTACAGCTATCGGCTATTGACTATCGGCTATTTTCAGCACCTCCATTATGATCCCCACAACTCTCACCATCCGCAACTTCATGTGCTACCGCGAGAACGGCGACGGCGCGAATCTTCAGCTTAACCTTGACGGGCTGCACGTCGTTTGTCTTTCGGGCGAGAACGGTGCCGGTAAGTCGGCTCTGCTTGATGCGATTACTTGGGCGCTCTGGGGTGAGGCCCGCACTCCCGACGATGATCTGATTGCGCAGGGCGAGAGCGAAATGCTGGTTGAGCTGGCCTTTCTGCTTGGCGACCAGCATTATCGCGTTGCCCGTCGGCGTCAGCGGGCGAAGACTGGCCCGCGTGGCGGCACGACCGGGGGCAAGACGTTTCTTGACCTTCAGGTGCAGGATGTGGCGGGCTGGAAGCCGATTGCTGAGACAGGAGTACGCGAGACCCAGGGCCGGATTGACGATCTGCTGCGTATGTCGTACCAGACTTTCATCAACGCCTCGTTCTTGCTCCAGGGCCGCGCCGACGAGTTCACCTCGCGTTCGCCCGCTGAGCGCAAGCAGGTTCTGGCCGACATCCTCGATCTGGGTGAGTACGAGGCGCTGGCCGAGAAGGCGAAGGTGCGGGCGAAGGGATTCGCCGATCAGTTGACGGGGCTGCGTGGCCGGATTGAGCAGCTTGACCTGAGCGCCGAAAAGCTGTCATTCTGGGCGAAGAGTGTGCAGGAGGCCGATGAGCAGGCGGCACGGATGGGCGAGCAGGTGACTCAATTCGAGCAAGCGCAGCTCGCCGCCGACACGCGCCTGCGCCTGCTGGAGCAGCAAGCCGAGCAGCGCAAGACGATGCTGCGGGAGCTTGAGGCTTTGCGCAAGGAGCAGGCCGCCCGCGAGAAGGAGATTGCTACGCTGAGCGGGCGGATCATTGCGGACGAGGCATTGGTGGCGGGCCGTGAGCAGATTGTGCGCGGGGTGGCGGATCTGGCCGCCGCTCGTGCGGATCTGGAGCGACTGGAGGATCTGAGAATCCAGCACCAGGCGCTCGATGACCGGCGGCGTGATCTTCAGATCCAGCTTAAAGAGGCACTGGGCGACCTGCGGGCCGAACACGCCCGTCTCGCCAACCGTTGCGATACGCTGGTTGAGCGTGCGGCGAAGATCGCCCCGCTACGCGAGCAGATCGCCGTGGTGGAACAGCAGATCGCCGAACTTCAGCCACTCAGCGCCGAGCGCGAGCAGATTGATCGGCAGCGGGCCGAGATCGCGCAACAGCTTGAGCGATTAGCCACGCTGCGCCTGCGTCGGGGCGAACTAGCTGCCCAGATCGAGAAACGCCGGGCCGCACTGGAGTCTGAGCGCGATCAGAACCATCGAGCGATGCATACGCTCGACACGCAACTGGCTGATCAGCCGCGCTGGATCGCGGATCTGGCTGGCGCCCGCGCTGCCGTTGCGCAACTCGCGGGGGATGAGGTGCGCCTGAGCGAGATGCGTACTCAGGAGCAGAGTGAGGTTGACGCGGTCAGCCACCTGCGTGCCGAGGGTACTCGGCTCCGGACTGCCGCCGACAAACTCAAGGCCAACCAGAAGATTCTCGCGGATGCCGGTGGAGCCTGCCCTGTCTGCCGCAGCGACCTGGGTGTGGAGGGTGTGAGCCACGTACAGGCCCACTACGAGCAGGAACTGACCGAGCTACGCGCCGCCTTTGTCGAGGCCAAACGTCAGGCCGACGCGGGCGATGTGCATCTGAAGCAGGCTCGCGCTGAGGCCGCTGATCTCGACAAACAGATCGCCGACCTGCGCCGTATGGCTGCTCATGTTGAGCCGCTGGAGGAGAAGATCCGTCAGGCCGAGCTGTGGCGGGTCAAGCGGGCCGAGGCTCAGACCGCCTACGATAATGCCCAGACCCAGATCGCGGCGCAGGAGTTTGAGCCAGCCGCCCAGGTTGAGCTTGCCAAGATTGATGTCGAGATCAGCGGCGTGGGCAATCATGCGGAGCTGAACCAGTTGCGCACGCAGATGGAGACGCGCCTGCGCGAACTGGACAAACGGCTCCAGGGCCAGGGCCGGGCCGAGGGCACCCTCACCTCGCTCCAGAAGGAACTCGCCGCCGTGCAGATCGAGGCCGCAACCCTGCCCGCCGCCGAGGCCGAGCGTGCCGCGATCCAGCAGCGGATTGATGACGGTGACTTTGCGCATGAGGTGCGCCAGCAGGGCCGTCAGATCACCGCCGAGATCGAGTACCTTGGCTACAGCGACAAGGCCCACACCACCGCCCGCGATCTGGCCCGCAGCCTGGAACACTGGACGCAGGAGGAGCGCAAACTTCAGTTGGCCGAACAGCGCCTCGACGCTGACCGCAGGCTGCGGGAACAGGCCGAGCAACTGCGCGAGCGCGACAATGCCGAGATTGAGCGGCGCACCCGCGAGGACGCCCTACTGGAGCAAGAGTTGCGCGAGTTGCCCCGCGCCAAGGCCGAGGCCGACACCAAGGCCGAGGAGTTGCGCCGCGCCCGTGGCGGACTCAAGGCGGCCCAGAACGATCTTGGCGAGAAGCAGGGCTACCTAAAAACCGCCCAATCTGCCGCCGACCAGCTTGAGCGCGAGCGCGAAAACGAGCGCGCCCTGGCCCAGCGCCAGGGTATCTTTGCCGAACTCGCCGAGGCGTTTGGCAAAAAGGGCGTCCAGGCCATGCTGATCGAGACGGCCATCCCGCAGATTGAGGACGAGGCCAACCGCCTGCTCGGGCGCATGACCGATAACCAGATGCATCTCAGCTTCGAGATGCAGCGCGACACCAAAAAGGGCGACACCGTCGAAACCCTGGAGATCAAGATTGCCGACGCCCTGGGGACTCGTGTCTATGACGCTTTTAGCGGTGGCGAGGCCATGCGCGCCAACTTCGCCGTGCGAATTGCCCTCTCGCGCCTGCTCGCCCATCGCGCTGGTGCCCGCCTCGAAACCCTGGTGATAGACGAGGGCTTCGGCGCTCTCGACGCCACCGGTCGCGAGCGCATGGTCGAAGCGATCACCGGCGTGCAGGACGACTTTCGGCGCATCATCGTCATCACCCACATTGACGAACTGAAAGATCGTTTCCCCGTCCAGATCGAAGTCACAAAGACATCTGCTGGGTCGCGCTGGGAAATTAGGTGAGGGTGGCTGCGCACAGAGATCTGTGTACAAAACCTGCGCCCACACACCAAGAGCCAGTCCACTGGACTGGCTCTTACGATGGAGGTAGCGCCCCTGCTGGATGCCCATTTCCCAGCGCACGGCAACCGGCGGGGGCTGAGCTCGGGCGGGGTGTGCGCTATCTGGTTGGTGCATATCCTGTCGTGCGCAGACCATCGGCTCAATCAGGTGCGCGCCTGGGCCGACCAACTTCCGACCACCCTGTCCAGTTTCTTGCCAGCACCGCTGCGCCCAACCGACTTGACCGACGACCGGCTGGCCGATGTGCTGCGGGCATTGAGCGATGATACCCGCTGGGCGGCAAAGTTGAATCAGCGACCCCGATTGGGCTCGAACCAACAACCTTCAGCTCCGGAGGCTGACGCTCTATCCAATTGAGCTACGGGGTCATCGGCAGTTAGTATAGCGCACAGCTATACGGATGTCAATCAAAAAACAGCGCAGCAGCATATCCCCCGCTTGACAATGATCAGATGCCTGCGTATAGTGCTGTAACGGTTTGCGGGTCTGCTTTCATCAGTCCTGGGCTGCATTTTTTATTTCGTGTTGTTGAGCCGCCGAATGGTCATATGGCTATTTGGTCGCAGAAAGACTGTATGGGCGACAAAGTTGTCATCGTTGAGTCGCCAGCAAAGGCGAAGACGATCCAGAAATATCTCGGGAAGGGCTACCGAGTTACCTCTAGTATGGGTCACGTGCGCGATCTTCCGAAGCGCGATCTCTCGATTGATGTTGAGAACGACTTTGCGCCGGTCTATGAGGTGACGAAGCAGAAGGTTGTGAATGAGTTGCGCCAGGCCGTGCGCGGCGCTGACGCGATCTATCTCGCGACTGACCCCGACCGCGAGGGTGAGGCGATTGCGTGGCATATCACCCAAGCGGTGAATGTGCCGAAGCGCACTCCCATTCACCGTGTCGTCTTTCACGAGATCACCCGGAATGCGGTGCAGCAGGCGATCAATAACCCACGCGAGATTGATAGCAACTTGGTTGACGCACAGCAGGCCCGTCGTGTTCTTGACCGGCTGGTTGGCTACCAGCTTAGCCCGCTGCTCTGGGATAAGGTGAAGCGTGGGCTGTCGGCCGGTCGCGTCCAGTCGGTGGCGGTGCGCCTGATTGTTGAGCGCGAACAGTCAATCGAGATATTTGTCGCTCAGGAGTATTGGTCAATTGAGGCCGATCTCTCCACGCAGGGCAGCGCGACGAAGCGCGATACTTTTCGCGCTGTGCTGATTGAGCGCGATGGGAAGAAGCTCGATAAGTTTGCGGTGGAGACGAAGGAGCAGGCGGATGCGATCATCGCTGACCTCGGCGGTGCCCGCTATGTGGTGCAGAAGATCGTCCGCCGCGATAAGCGCCGGAGCGCCGCGCCGCCCTTCACCACGAGTACGCTCCAGCAGGAGGCTGGGCGCAAGCTTGGTTTCAGCGCAAAGAAGACGATGACTCTGGCCCAGCGTCTCTACGAGGGCGTGGATGTCGGCGGCGAAGAGGGAACGGTCGGCCTGATCACCTATATGCGTACCGATAGCACGAATGTGGCCGCCGAGGCCCAGCAGGAAGCACGTGCGGTGATCGCGGAGATTTATGGATTCGACTATGTGCCGGAGAAGCCGCCGGTCTATAAGACGAAGGCCAAAGGTGCCCAGGAGGCCCACGAGGCTATTCGCCCCACGAGCAGCGCCCGCCGCCCTGAGCAGGTGGCCTCTGTCCTCGACCGCGATATGCAGCGGCTCTACGATCTGATCTGGAAGCGCTTTGTGGCCAGTCAGATGGCCCCCGCTATCTTCGATAGTACCACGGTGGATATTGGAGCGGGAGCGGGGAGCAGAGGGCAGGAGGCAGGAGGCGGGCGGCAGGAGGCAGGGAGCCGGAACCCGGCCCCCGCTTCGTATACGTTCCGGGCTACTGGCAGCGTGCTGAAGTTCCCCGGCTTCCTGGCGGTCTATAATGTGAGCCTTGATGAAGGTGAAGAGGATGAGGATAGCGAGCGGCGTCTGCCCCCGCTCAGCGAGAACGATGTCCTCAACTTGCTGGCTCTGCTGCCCCTCCAGCACTTTACCGAGCCGCCGCCACGCTTTACCGAGGCGAGTCTGGTGAAGGAGCTTGAGCAGCTTGGTATTGGTCGGCCCTCAACCTATGCGTCAATTATCTCGACGATTCAGGATCGTGAGTATGTTGCGCTCTCTGAGAAGAAGTTGATCCCCACCACTCTCGGTCGTGTGGTGACTGACTTACTTGTTAAGCACTTCCCGAAGATCGTTGACTATGACTTTACCTCGTCGCTGGAACAGCAACTCGACGATATTGCCGACGGCGCGAAGCGCTGGGTGCCGGTGTTGCGCGAGTTCTATGGCCCGTTTCAGGCCACACTTGCGACCGCGAAGCACGAGATGCGTAATGTTAAGCGTGAAGAGATCCTTACCGATGTGATCTGCCCGAAGTGTGACCAGAGTCATTTGGCGATCAAGTTCGGGCGCAACGGTGAGTTTTTGGCCTGCTCGCGCTATAGCAAGGAGAGCGGGCCGGATTCGTGCGACTTCACCAGCGACTTTCATCGCGACCCCGATGGTAAGGTTGTTATTGATAAGGCGAGTGCCCCTGAGACAAGCGACGTGATGTGCAATCTCTGTGGCAAGCCAATGGTGATCAAGAAGAGCCGCTTTGGGCCGTTCTTAGGTTGCTCTGGCTACCCCGAGTGCGCCAATACGCGCCGCTTAGGTAAGGACGGTAAGCCGATGCCGCTGCCGGTACCCACGGGCGTGGCCTGCCCCAAGTGCAGCGTAGGCGAGCTCATGGGGCGGCGCGGTAAGTTTGGCCGGCCTTTCTATGGCTGCTCACGCTACCCCAAGTGCGACTATGCCACCAACAGCCTTGAGCAGATGGCCCCGGTAGTTCACACTGAGCCGGTGGTCAAGCCCGAGTCGGCGGTGGCTAAGAAACCGGCAGCTAAGTCTGAGTCGGCGGTGACTAAGAAACCGGCGGCTAAATCCGAATCGGCGGTGACTAAGAAACCGGCGGCTAAGCCGGCGGCTAAGTCCGAACCGGCGGTAGCCAAGAAACCGGCAGCTAAGCCAGCCGCCAAGCCGGCGGACACAGCACGGC
Organism: uncultured Oscillochloris sp.; assembly: GCA_903920315.1. Classification (GTDB taxonomy): domain Bacteria; phylum Chloroflexota; class Chloroflexia; order Chloroflexales; family Chloroflexaceae; genus Oscillochloris. The sequence goes on along the minus strand of CAIXLU010000164.1, from coordinate 1,520 downwards.
GGACGACAAAGAAGAGTGCCTGAGGTGAAAATGGGCGGGTGTCGGGTAGGGGCGCGTCGCGACGCGCCCCTACGGTTCGTTTTCATCGGGTAGTGTGCGCGAGCCGCATGGTTGCCTGAGACGAATTTTTCGCACAAGAAAGCGAATGTCTCGTTGTGGGAACACCACGCCAGGGCATGAGCACTGTGCTCATGTCCTGAACACCACGTGGCGCGGGTTGACTGTATGCAAAGAATGGAATATACTAACAGCGAGAGGGCGAGAAGAACAACGAGGTAGCCTATGCGAGGTGTTCAACATAACGAACCGGAGCAGTTGGCCACGATCTTTAAGGCGCTGGCCCACCCCGTCCGCATTGCTATTCTCGACCTGCTGCGCTACGGCGAGGAGTGCGTGTGCCATATGGAGGCAACCCTCGGCAAACGCCAAGCCTACATCTCGCAGCAGTTGGCTATCCTTCGCGCCGCCCAGATCATCACCGACCGGCGCGACGGCATGAATATCTTCTATCGGGTGGTGCGTCCCGAGATCTACGCTCTCCTTGATGCTGCCCGTGCAGTGAACTCCCTGCCGATGAGTGTACCGCCACCGATCCGTCGGGAATCGTGCCCATGTCCAAAATGTACGCCGGTGGTTGCCGTTGCCGACTGACGTGAACATAGCCGATAGCCGATAGCCGATAGCCGATAGCCGGACACCAGCGACTATTTTCATGCGGCAGTGTGCGGTAGAGCCGCATGGAGAACTGACGGATATTTTTTTCGTCAGAATATGCAGAATTTTGAATACAGATCACGAGGAAGACTATGCTGAACATCAAAGTCCTTGGCCCCGGCTGCGCCAACTGCAAGCGACTGGAGTCGCTGGTGCAGAAGGTTGTCTCCGAGCGCGGCATAACTGCCGAGGTCGAGAAAGTGACGGACTACGTCCAAATGATGCGCTGGAACCTGATGAAGACGCCGGGCCTGGTGGTCAACGACACCCTGGTGGTCTCTGGTCGTGTGCCCAATGAGGCCGAGATTGCCGGCTGGCTTGCGGACGGCACGGTGTAGGAGCGGTCGTGCATCATTCAACCGGAGCGAGATATGGAACAGACTCTCAGAACCCCAAGTACGCCGCAGCCCGTCACCACGCGCCAGGCATGGTTGCTGGTTGGGGCCGCCGCCGTCGTCTGGCTGATCGCCTATAACGTGATCCAGTCCCTGGCAGACTGGCTGGCTTACGGGGTGCTTGGCCAAGCGCGAGGATCGCACCTGGGCGACTCGCTGGCCTTCTTCTTCTACGATGTACCGAAGATCCTGCTGCTGCTGAGCGGCATGATCTTCGCGATCACCATCCTGCGCTCGTTCTTCAGTCCTGAGCGCACTCGTGCCCTGCTCGGCGGTAAACGCGAGGGTGTCGGGAACGTGTTTGCCGCTGGCTTGGGTGTGCTGACCCCGTTCTGCTCCTGCTCGGCGGTACCGCTCTTTATCGGCTTCGTCGAGTCCGGCATCCCGCTGGGAGTCACTTTTTCCTTCCTG
>CAIXLU010000163.1 GCA_903920315.1 uncultured Oscillochloris sp. | reverse complement strand
GCTCCGGCACAGCGCGTTCCGCGACCGTGTCCAGGGCCGAGATCGGATGGCGAGTATTCATCGCAATCTGGCCGAGCAGATCTATGCCGGGGATACGCAGCCTGCGAACCTACGCGAGAGTCCCATCGCCCCGACGATCCGCGAGATTCTTGACCGGATGTCGTAGGGGCGTGTCGCGACACGCCCTCCTACGTGTGATGGAGGGGCGCGTCACGACGCGCCCCTACACCACGCGCACGGCAGATCGGTCGCGGAGAGCCTGAGTCTGGAGCCGGATGGAGAGATGGCGGCGCAACTCGGAGAGACGTGACCGATACTCTGGTGTATTGATCGATTCCGTCCACATGATCAGCGCATCCTCACCATTATCAGTATAGTAGCGCGGGCGAGTACCCGCCGGTTGAAAGCCATACTTCACATAGAGCCGCTGGGCAACCGAATTCGATACGCGAACCTCAAGCGTGAGCATCTGCGCGTGGAGATCGTAGGCGGAGTCAATCAGGCCATTCAGCAGCAGTTCACCTATGCCGAACCCACGGTGCTGCGGGTCGGTTGCGATAGTGGTGATGTGGGCATCTTCCACAGTGAGCCAAAGTCCGCCATAGCCAATGATCGGGCAACTGTGGGTTGATCCACGAACTGAGGGGAAGAGCGCAGCGGCGATCTGGCTGAGCAAGCCGGGGCGGCGAAGAGGGACGTCCTGCCTTGGGGGTGGTGGCGGTGTGGGACTGATGCGGGCAACCAGGTAGCGACAGCTTCCGTAATTGCGGATCTCTCGCCTGTAGGTCGTAAACGACCAGGGTGTGGTGAAGCTTTGGCTCTCGATCTGCTGCACCTCAGGGATGTCATCTTCGGTCATCGGCTCAATGAAGTAGTACATCCTTGGCACCTCCAGCCGACAGCCGATAGCCGATAGCCGACAGCCGATAGCCGATAGCCGATAGCCGATAGCCGACAGCCGATAGCCGATAGCCGATGACACGTAGATACCGGACGAGCTTGGCTCGCCCGGTATCTATGCGTTACTACGCGTTATTACTTAATCGGCGTCGCCGATACGACATTGAAGATACTCTTGTAGACCCCGTCCTTCCCAAAACCGCCGCCGGTCTGGAAGGTGCCTGTGACCTCGACAAGACCCCAGACAAAGCTGTTATTTGGCCCAATGTGAAGATCAACAGACTTATCGGGTGGGAAACCCTCCATCCAGATCGGGCTACCCATCGGCTGCGGGCTGGCCCCGTCTTCCTCGGTAGAGACACCCTCAGCCAGAACGTAGATCACAGAGTTCCAGAAGTAGTACCCCTGGGCGGTGATCGTCTGGCCGCTATACTTTTCAGGGTTGCGCTGGAGATCGAAGAACGAGACCTTGCCGCTGGCGAGGGGCGCATCCTTTACGACACTCTCGACCCGGTGAACCTGCTCGATCACCTCAGCGGTGCTGACGGTAATCTGGTAAGGATACTTTCCCTCAGGCCCGAACGTACCCGAGACGAACTGGCCACGGACGCGCACAAAACCATAGACTGCGTCGCCGGGGCTATGCAGGTTAGCGGTCTGCGCGGCAGGAAAACCCTCAAGCCAGATAGCATCGCCGAGGGGCTGAGCGTCGAGCCCGTTATCAAGGGTGCCGACACCAATAGCCAACACCGAGATACCAGGATTGCCGGGACGCCAGAGGTAGGCACCATCAACCGTAATTTCTTTACCGCTGTACGCGGCAGGGTCGGCCGTCACATTCTGGACATAGAGCGAGGAACCAAGGGAACCGCCCTGTCCGCCACATGTGGCAAGGAACGGCAGCGATGTGAGCAGCAAAAGGACGATCAACAGGGATCGCCACGGGCTGCGGATCATGAGAATCCTCCTGGAGAGCGGGCGCTGGTGGGGAATAGGCTGCGGCGGTCGAGGGGGAACACCGGCGCGAACATCCGCACGGACACGGTGCGACCGGGGCAGCGGGCCACCGCAACATCTTCGTCACACGACCGTACGACACAACGCTGGCGATTATACCAGATGCGATCTGAGGTAGCAACCTGAGAAATTCTTGACAGCCGTAGATGAGAACAGTATTATGAGTACGCATACCATGGAGCTATGAAATCCATACTGGCCTGAACCAGCACAGCGGAGCGAGACCTTGGGGCCATCGCGCCGCTTGATGCACTTTAAAAACTTCATAGGAGGCTACCGTGATGGAGGTATTCTGGGCTGCCCTTAGCCTTGTGGTTGGGCTGGGCGTTGGCGGCGGCGTTGGCGTCTGGTGGGTTAATAATAGTATGAACGCACAGGCGCAACAGAAAGCCGCCGAGTCCCGTCTGCTCTTGGAAGAGGCGCGGTCCCAGCAAAAAGAGATCCTGCTTCAGGCCAAAGATGAAGCGCTGCGTATTCGAAATGATGCAGAGGCGGAGATCCGTGAGTCCCGCCAGGCTATACAGAAACAGGAAGAGCGTCTGCAACGGAAGGAGGAGAACCTCGATCGCAAGATCGAAGGGCTTGAGCGACGAGATCGGCAGGTGCAAAGCCGTGAGCGACAGATCGAACAGTTGCACCAAGAAACTGAGCGAGTGAAGAGCCTCCAAGTTACCGAGTTGGAGCGTATATCCCAGATGAACCGCGATGAGGCTCGCGAGATCATTCTGGCCCAGGTTGAGCGCGAGGCCCGCGATGATGCGGCCCGCCGGATCCGTGAGATCGAGCAGAGTGCCCGCAACGACGCAGATAAGAGCGCTCGCAAAATTATCGGTCTCGCAGTCCAACGCTGCGCATCCGATTATGTTGCCGAGTTGACCGTTACGACTGTGAATCTCCCCAGTGAAGAGCTGAAAGGCCGAATCATCGGTCGCGAGGGCCGGAATATCCGCGCCTTCGAGCAAATCACCGGTGTCGATATCATTGTTGATGATACCCCTGAGGCCGTTACCCTCTCGTGTCACGACCCGGTACGCCGGGAGGTGGCACGTGTCTCACTCACACGACTGCTCAAGGATGGCCGCATCCACCCCACGCGGATTGAGGAGATCGTGCAGAAGACCCAGGTTGAGATCGAGCATGTGATGCGTGAGGAGGGTGAGCGGGTGGCCTACGAGGCCAATGTCCAGGGACTGCACCCCGATCTGATCAAGTTGCTGGGACGGCTGAAGTACCGCACCAGCTACGGGCAAAATGTCCTCCAGCACTCGCTGGAGTGCGCGTTGCTGGCGGCGCACATGGCCGCCGAGATCGGGGCGAATATTAACATCGCTAAAACAGCCGCCCTGCTTCACGATATTGGCAAGGCGGTTGATCACGAGGTGCAGGGGCCACACGCCCTGATTGGTGCCGATATTGCCCGGCGTCTGGGCCGGTCGCCGGCGATTGTCCACGCAATCGCCGCACATCATCACGACGAAGAGCCACAAAGCGTTGAGGCGTTCCTGGTCATCGCCGCCGACGCTATCTCGGGCGGGCGCCCCGGCGCTCGTCGCGAGACACTCGACCTCTATATCAAGCGTCTTGAGGCATTGGAGACGGTTGCAACCTCGTTTAACGGGGTACAGCGTGCCTTCGCGGTGCAAGCCGGTCGCGAGGTGCGTGTGATGGTTCAACCTGACCAGATTGACGATCTTGCCAGCATCCATCTGGCTCGCGATGTGGCCAAGAAGATCGAAGAGAGCCTCCAGTACCCCGGTCAGATCAAGGTGACCATTATTCGGGAGACACGGGCTATTGACTTCGCCCGTTAATCGGTAAATAATGAAGGCCCACAGCTTTTTTTGCAGGCTGTGGGCCTTCATTGTCAGTAGCGTTTTACTCACCACCACAAATCGCCCCTAACTGCCAAGGGCGATGTTTTACGGGCTGTGGTACAATTTGCAGATAGCAATTATGCGTTTTACCACACTCCCACGAGAGGAGGGCTATGCCTTATGAGCCTAGAAACCTCATCGGATGAACAGCGCCCCGTGACAACGAGTCACGAGCCCCAGGAGGCACGTATGTCCAATGCCCAATCGCACTCCGTTGCGCGTGCGGTGGGGGCCGTCACCCCCCCCCATGCGCATGCAACACAGCGATCTGCCGAGGTACTCAAAGTGTCCACACGTTCGCGCCCAAGTGCCGTGGCCGGTGCTATTGCCGGTGTGATCCGCGAGAGCGGGGCGGCTGAGGTACAGTCTATTGGGGCTGGCGCAACGAACCAGGCGATTAAAGCCGTTGCCATCGCACGCAGCTACCTCAGTGAGGAAGGGATTGACATTGTCTGCATCCCCTCTTTCATTGATGTCGCTATTGATGATGAGGAGCGCACCGCGATCCGTCTGCTGATCGAACGGCGCTAGTTTCACGATACGACGCAGCAGAAAGCTCTCACCAGGATATCCTGGTGAGAGCTTCTTTTGGTGCGTCTGTTGCCCATGAACGGGTTGGGTGCAGGTCTACTGTAGTCCCCAGCTGCGTAGTTCATTGAGCCAGCGATGGCTGGTGAGATCCATATGCACGGGGGTGACGCTGACGTAGCCAGCGGCGATGGCGGCTACGTCGGTCCCATCCTCGTGGACATCCTCTGGCTCGGCACCGCCAATCCAGTAGTAGGGGCGACCACGCGGATCCTGACGGATGATGAGTTCGTCACGGTAGGTGCGTTGGCCAAGGCGGACGATCTGGATGCCGCGCACCTCTTCGGGCGGCAGGGCCGGCACATTCACATTGAGCAGCACGCCCTCGGGCAGGCCATTCTTGCGCACCCCATCCACGATCTGGGCCACGGCTGCCTCGGCGGCGCGGAAGTCTTGCGGGCCACGGTGGCCATTATGCTGCGAGACGGCAATCGCCGGTAGGCCGAAGATCATGCCTTCCATCGCGGCGGCAACCGTGCCGGAGTAGAGTAGGTCGCTGCCCAGATTAGCCCCCAGGTTGACCCCAGAAACCACGAGGTCGGGCTTTCTCGGCAACAGGCCCATCAACGCTAGGGCCACACAGTCGGCGGGGGTGCCGTCGCAGAGCATGGCCGGACTGCCGTCAATCAGGGTGCCCTCCCAGGCCCGCATCGGGTCGAAGAGCTTGCGGTAGTGGCCGGCGGCACTCCAGTTGCGGTCGGGGGCCACCACGGCCACCTCGCCAAGTGGGACAAGAGCTTGGCGCAGGGCAACCAGACCGGGACTCTGGTAGCCATCGTCGTTGGTGATCAGAATATACATATTTTACGGTCTGTAGGGGCGCATCGCGATGCGCCCCTACGCCGCTCACTCCTTTGGCAGATCAATATCGCTCAGCCGCACCGTTTTGCTGCCGCCAAACTTAATCGTCTTGCGGCCTTCGTTCGAGAGTTCGCCGTTCTGCTCCAGATTGGCGATCTCCTGCTGCATGGTGTTGGCCAACTCCAACTCGCCCTGATTGAGCAGGCGCGTCACGGCACTCTTGAGCTTTTGGGTGGCTCCGGTGACATCGCCAGACTGGAGATCTTGGAGGGCGCGGGTCTGGAGCTTAAAGGCGGACACTTTCTCGACAATGTTCATCACGCCGGGATTGACCTGGCTGAGCTGGGCGGGATCGGCGGTGAAGGTGAGCATTACATCAATGCGAGCCTTCTGGCCAACGAGGTTGAGCGCAGGAATATCGTAGTTCACCTCAGCCTGGCCGACACGATAGGTGCCGATTGGGCGTGGATCGACCAGAAGTTCCACCAACAGCGTGCGGCCCTGGCCAGTTTCGAGATCACCGAGGGCCACGCTCACATCGCGGTCGGAGATCGGTTTATAGCCCAGGTTATTGATCAGCGGGATAACCTGCCAGACGGCGCGAGGCGTGACGCCCTGGACGAGGCGCAGGTTGAGGGAGCTATTCTGGATGGCGCTGTTTTGGGCCTGCTGCACCGTATTCTGAAAAAACTCAGTAATCGCGTCAGGGCGAGCGATATAGTCGGCAGTGCCGCCGGAGCGGTTAGCCATATCAATCAGCAGATCCTCGTTCCAGTCCTTGCCCACACCGAGAGCGGTGACAGGAATGCCGAGTTTGCCGGCGTCCTCGGCGCGGCGCAGACACTCGTCCTCATTCTCGGTCTGGCCATCGGTGAGTAGAACAAGGCGGCGGATGGCACCGCTGCGATCCTTCTCAATCTCGCGCAGACCCTTCTCCAGGGCCGGGGCGATCCTGGTGCCGCCCGCGTCGCGGATGCGCGAGACCCGATCCAGAATACTACGCCGGTCGGTGACAGGGGCGGCAGGGACGATCACTTCGGTGCGGTGATCAAAGATCACGACCGAGGCGATGTCTTTGGTGTCGAGCATATTCACCGCCACACCGATAGCTTGGCGGATGCGCTCGATCTTTTCGCCCTTCATCGATCCGCTGCGGTCGAGGACGAAGCTGACGTTCACCGGGGTGCGAACCTGCGCCATCACCGCCGACGGCTGCACCTCGATCAGCGCATAGGCAACCTGAGGCGTCGTTGTCGCTGCGAGATACGGGCGGGCCAGGGTTGCCCGCAGGGTCACTTCACCGGCCATAAGAACTCTCCTCCATGCAACTGACAGATCCGACTTTTAGTATAGCACAGGGGGCCGTGGCCTACGCCGTAGGCCCATGGTCACGCGAGATCAGCACCTTATCAACGCGCAACCCGTCCATGTCAACCACCTCGAAGCGCCAGCCATCCCAGGAAACCACGGTGCCGGTGCTGGGAATCTGGCCGAGGATGCTGATCACAAAGCCAGCCAGGGTGTCGAAGCGATAGGTCTCCTCGTCGGGCAGTTCGTTCACGTCGAGCAGGTGCTTCACTTCGTCCACGTTCAGCGAACCCTCAACCAGCATGGAGCCGTCCTCACGGACAAACACGGCGGGGGTTTCAATTTCGTCAAACTCATCGCCGATCTCACCGACGATCTCCTCAAGCACATCCTCTAGGGTGACAACGCCCTCGATCCCGCCAAGCTCACTGACGACCAGGGCCATATGGCGACGACTCTTGCGAAAAGTAGCGAGGAGCGCGCTGGCCCGGCTGTTCTCGGGCACATAGAGCGGCGGCGAGACGGCTTCGCGCACCTTCGCGTTCTCGCCCTGGCGGCGATAGAGCAGCAGCAGATCGCGCACGTGGACGGTACCGATGATCTGGTCGGGCGAGCCCTCGTAGATCGGGAAGCGTGAATAACCGCTAGAGAGCAGTTCATCCATCACCTCGCTGAGCGTGGCGTCGGCGTTGAGCATCTCCACATCGTGCCGTGGGGTCATAATATGGCGCACGGCGCGGTCGGTGAGTTTAAAGATACTCTCAATAAACTGCTGCTCCTGAAGTTCAACCGCCCCGCCCTCGGTGCCCTCACGCACCAAGGCGCGGATATCCTCCTCGGTGATGCGCTCCTCCTCGACGTTAGCGCGGCCAAGCAGGCGCAGCAACAGATCGGTGGAACCGGTCAGTATGCTGATCACCGGGGTGCTGATCCACGCCAGAACGCCCATCGGCGGAGCCATGAAGGCGGCCACAGCATCGGCGCTCTGGAGGGCCAAACGCTTGGGCACCAGTTCGCCGAGGACAAGGGAGAGGTAAGAGACGAGGATGACGACAAGGATCTGGGCCAAGGGTATGGCGTAGATGCCGACGTAGGGCAGTGATGAGAGCGAGGGCGCGAGCCGGTCGGCCAGGGTGGCACCAGCAAAAACGCCACTGAGTGTACCGATCAGCGTAATGCCAACCTGAACGGAGGAGAGGAAGCGGTTGGGGTTGTCCTGAAGCTTCAGGGCAAGCTCAGCCCCGGCACTGCCGTTCTCGGCCCGCTGCTCCAGACGACCACGGCGGGCCGAGACCATCGCGATCTCGGTTGCGGCGAAGATGCCGTTGGCCAGCGAGAGCGCGACGATGATCAAAAGTTCTAGCATTAAAGCTCTCAGGGATGCGGAAATATTTAATCATCCCATCGTCATGTCACGCAGAGCGCAGCGAAGCGTCCCGGC